>DTSJ01000127.1 GCA_012965445.1 Candidatus Hydrogenedentota bacterium | reverse complement strand
CGTACGGCTGCGCGACGAACTCCTCAACGGAGAAATCTTTGAAACCCTACTCGAAGCCAAAGTATTCATCGAACGACGGTGCGTTCACTACAACACCGTGCGCCCCCACAGTGCCCTGGGCGGAAGACCACCAGCACCCGAAGCCATTTTTCAAAGAAAGGACTTTACGAAGGGAAAACTCAAACCTATACTAACTTAACAACTGGTACCATCAACGGGGGCGGACCACTGTAAAGTCTTGACTCATAAATGTATTTCCGAAGGCCTTCATCTTATATACGTATCTGCAGTATGAATTGTTGACACCACACCAAAATAGTACCCATCCGTACGACCCTGGGACGAATTCGCTACCTCTGCAAAAATCCGATGTCCGTAAAAACTTCCCATATATAGAACACGTATGTTGCATCCGAACCAAGATGGAGCTGTTCCTATGATGAAAGTGCCTGCTGGATTCCCGGAGGTGGAATCCGGCTGCCGGACACCATCAAAGTCTAAACAGCATTTGATGTTTCTGATGGAGATAATGGAGGTTGTGGAAAACGAGAGGTAGGTTGCTGTAAGTTGTTTATTTATAAACCTTTAGAAAAGTAAACTATTGACAATTAATTATCGGTGGACTCGTTCCTTGCGTACTGGTACGATTACTCTCATCATGGTCAGACCGGGTAAACAGATATATGAATAATGCTAAATTGGATTTCCCATCTTGTCGGATTTGTGTTATGCTTTTGCCGGAATAGTATGTCATTTTTATGTAAACTTGGCTGGAATCATGAAGACTGTATTCGCTAAAGAATTGCAAAGTACAACAGAGGCTGTTGCAAAGACACTGTCTGAGGCTCTGGACGTTCTTACTGAACACAATTGGTGTAACGAAGAACACACGTTCAACATTCGCCTTTGTTTGGAAGAGGCCCTGGTAAACGCAGTCGTGCACGGGAACCAGAATCGTCCCGAATGTGTTGTATCGATTGACATCTGCGAGCATGGCGATGTCTGCACGATTTCCGTGCGGGATCAGGGTAAGGGGTTCGATCCGAACTCTGTGCTGATGCCCGATTGCAGCGAGCTGGGGGGACGCGGGGTCTGCCTTATCAAGGCCTTTATGGAAGACGTTCATTTCAATGGTGAAGAGCATTGCCTTGAAATGTCGTTTAACCGCGATACGTTTTGTAAGTGTTGCGCCTAGTCGGCTCCTGTTTCGATACTACGATTTGCCTTGAAAGAACCATAGCCCATGTCTGAAAACGCGTTAAATCTGGATTTCGAGTCGAAGGGGTCGGTCACCGTTGCTACAATTGTGAACGCAAAGCTGCTCGATGCAACCAATGTGGTGTCTTTCCGGGCCATGGCGCTGGATCACGTGCAGGCGCATGAAGAAATCAATCTGCTGATCAATTTTGAACACATTCAATACATGTCCAGTGCAGGACTGACAGAACTGCTGCGCATCAACGAAGTCCTGAAACCGCGCAATCGTGTAGTACATTTGTGCGGCCTGAACAAGGACATCTACAATGTGTTCCGCATTACCAACCTTGACTCGATTTTTGTGATACACGAGTCGGATTCGACGGAGGACGCGGCGGCGGAGTTCAATGCGAGCGTCGGGCCGGATGTTTCGAGTGCGCCGGAGGCTGTTCAACCTGGAACAGGGAACTGATGGCTCTGCGTTTTCGTACCCGTCTAAATCTAACGTTTACCTCGCTCATTTTCTTGGTTGTTGTTGTGATGACTGTATCCCAGATAGGGATCCTGCTCTACGACACCTGGACAAACAATTGGTACAAGGGTCAGGTTCTCACGGATTTGATCAAGCCCAACATCAGCGAGGGACTCAGGACGCAACAACGCGTTGCTGAGTATCTCGGTGAGTACCCTCCCCCGATTTCTGCCGGAAGTTCAACCGACGCGTTGATGGCAAACTTTTCGACACAGTCTCTGTTGGAGAGATTCATGCTGATGGAGGAATTCAACGCAATGATCATCGTGAATTCTTCAGGTGTCGCTATCGCAGAGGTATTCAGCCCCGATTTCGAATCAAGCAAGTCTGTTCGGAAGAGCATTGACGGGTTCATCAAGAATTTCATTGAAACCGTATCGATCGATGAGGAAGACCAGGTGTCGTACCGTGTGTTTGGACAGGATTTTGGAGTCGTCACACCACTTGCGTATCCGCAGGATTCCGATACACGCTATGGCCTTTTCGTTCTGCATAGTTCGACACGACAGGCCCAGCTAATCGGTGATCGCCTCGGCGTTCTGACTATCATTGGTACGATTCTCTTTTTCATTGCGCTGGTCGTGTGTATGCTCGTGAGCCGCGGGCTGACCAAACCCCTGCTGGAACTTTCCCGAGGCGCGAAGGAATTCGGGGAAGGAAACTTAAACTACCGCATGAAACTGCGCCGCAAGGATGAGTTCAATGATCTGGCCCAATCGTTCAACATAATGGCGATATCCATCCAGGAATACATGCACGAACTTGAGCGGGAAACCGGGAAACGCGAACGCCTTGAGAGTGAGTTCCGCATCGCATCCGAGATGCAGCGTGCGCTTCTGCCTGAAGCACCGCCGGTTGTGGATGGATTGGAAATCATAGGGTGGAGTCGTCCAAGTAAAGAAGTTGGAGGCGATTTTTATGATTTCCTGGAGCTCGCACCGGGCAAGATAGGTCTCGTGCTTGGAGATGCAACGGGGAAGGGCGTCCCCGCAGCATTGCTGACTACACAGTGCGCGAGTGCGCTGCGTACGTTATCCGGTCAGTTTAGTGATCCTTCCGAGCTGCTGCAGCGAACCAATCACGAATTTCACAAACGCGTGGGGGCTACCCATCGCTTCGTAACACTGTTTTTAATGGTAATCGATACGGAAACGGGTATCGCACACTACGCCTCGGCAGGTCACCCGACTCCACTGTTGGTGAACAGCCGAACGGCTGGCTCGCGGTGGCTCGAAGAAGCGTCCGGGTTTCCGCTGGGTATTGTGGCTGAGGCGCAGTATGACGCACATGAAATTCAGCTGACTCCGGGTGATACGATATTGATTTTTTCAGACGGATTGACCGACGCACGCAACCACGATGATGTTCTGTATGGTGAAGCCCACATTCAGACGAGTGTTGAATCGCTGACGGAGGTTACGGTAGATTCCGTGTTAGACAAGACCCGATCGGATGTTGAGCGGTATATGAATGGTAAGGAAGCAGCAGACGACATGACGATTGTTGTGACGAAGTATACGGGAAACGGCAGTGTATAACGTGTATAACATGTACAACGTGTATGACCGAATTTGATTCCGAAGCCGAGGGAATCGACACGTGAGCACCGATTTTTGGAGTGCGTTGCCTCGGAAAGCCGGTGTTCAGTATTGTGTAGTTTAATTTGGAGTGGCAATGGAAGATGAATTTGTCGAACGTTTCTATATCGGTACTGATCGTTACGTGCATGTGGCTCCTGGTGATCGTCGCTGTCGTGGTCTCCAAGTATAAGAGCCGGGCGAGCACTCATCTACTGGACACAGAGCGTCGACTAGATGAGCGACGCGGAACTGCGGATGATGATTCAGTCGCAACTATTCCAGACCCGGACGGTGATGACAATCGTCGGGAGGGCGAGCGACGTGAAACAAAGGACTGGGAGTCGGAGGTCAACTCAGTTCGAAATCGTATTGAAAATGAAACTGGAGCCAAGGAGGCTTGAGAAGCGGGCTAGACTTTTTTTGCTTTTTTGAGTTTGGCGTAGACATCGTTGAGTACGCGCATGGCATCCTCGTCGCCGCCCTTGTCCGGATGATGCACTTTCGCCTTCTGCTTGTATGCCTTCTCGATTTCATCCCAACTGGATGAGGGTGAAAGTCCAAGGATTTTGTATGCCATTTCCATATCCTGCGGATTCATCGGCTCGGAAGGATCGCCCCGCAGCTCGCGCAGGCCTTGTATCACACGCGGCCAGAGGCCCGTGGAGCTCAAGACGCCGATGACGACCATGAGGATGAGTATTTCCTGAATGTTAATGCCAAACATCGCCTGTATCCGTTTCCACTAGTCTTTCCATCAAACTAACGATTCTTGTTCTTGAAATCAAATATATTGTCAACGGCTTCCGCCATTTTTTCCTCGTCGGCCTCTTCGGATTTCTGGATCTTGCGGCCTCGTTTGTGCCATTGCGCCTGCAGAAAAATCGGGCGCCACTTCATGTAGAAATATCCCACCGCCATGCCGCCGAAATGGGTTGCTACCGATACGCTCGATCCCCCGCTGACCGCAGTCACAAGGCTGAGCGCGATGATGAACATCACCAACAGTCTTGTAGTAACCGGAATTGGAATCGGAAAAAGAAAAACCCTTCGATCCGGCTCGACCATAGCATACGCAACCAGAACCCCTAATGTCGCGCCACTGGCACCCGCTACGATTACATTGCCGCCGCCCTGAATGAGAAAATACGGTATAAAGTTTGCCAGAACTCCCACGCCGCCACACAAAAGATAAAATCGCAGGAACTGACGGGATCCCAGAACTCTCTCGATCTCAGGACCGAAAAAGTACAACATCAGCATATTGCCGAACAAATGCATGAGCCCCCCGTGCAAAAACATATACGTGAGCGGTGTCCAGACAAGCCCCCCCAGCATCTTCGCGGGATTGAACATAACCCATTCGATAATGCGATCCCCTCCGGGTATGTCTACCATTCTTCCATCACCAAAGGGGATATCAAGCAGCAATTGACCGGCGAACACCAGTATGTTGGCGAGAATTAGCAAGTGGACGACGTAGGTAATTCCGTCGCGATCACCACCGAATCGCATCTCGTATTGGTTGTGTTCGGACATCTTATAGAGGCTGCCAGGTTGGAGTGAAATCAGTCAGAAGTAACTATTGTACAACGAACCAACCGAAAAATGCGAAGATTGGCTGGTGTATACCACGATGATTAATTAGCAGTAAGGATCCGAATCGGGTAGGAATCGAGCTTTCCCGCTCGTGACGGTGGCAGATAAATACGCGTGACTTTGCCGACAATGAACTCTTTCGATATGCTCCTCGGCGTGCCTTTAGTGTCTTCATCGCCTTGCGAACCGGACGCGCCCCAGTTGTGACTATCTATACTTCTGTTGGCGTTGTCGCCAAGCAGAAAAAAATGATCCTTCGGAACTTCGTAGGGATCCATCACATAATCGATGGGTCGGTAGCGGAAAGGCTCAGAAACGTACGCATTGTTCAGAAAAACCGCTCCTCCGAAAACTGAAATGGTATCTCCGCCAACCCCTACGATGCGTTTCACGATATACTCATTGGCGTAGTCCGGGTCTTTGAAGACGACGATGTCCCCACGATTCAAAGAATCAACAGTCCGGGTAACAATGTAGTCCGAAGGAAACAGAGTGGGTTCCATAGAACTCGACGGCACTTTGAAGAATCGAATGCCGCTGAACTGGATGATGCCGAGTATGGGCAGTAGCAAGATAAGAAGTACCCAAGCCAGGCGTTTGCGAAAGTGTCCGATGCGGGGCGCCGTTTGAGTATTGCTTTCGGACATCGTCTATTTCTTTGCTGAATCCGATTTGGCTCGCGAGATGAGTTGTTCAACGACTTCGTTTCCATCTCGTAAATCTAGGGCCGGACGGATTGCAAGTGCCGATTCGAAAAGCGGCAAGGCTTTCTCGGGTTCTTCCGCGCGAAGCCAGCAACGTCCTTCGTTTAGAAGGCAATAGTATACATGCCTTCCTTTTTGAGCAAGTGCTCGTGCCACCTGCCACGCGGCAGCGGCTGTATCCCAGCTTACTTCAACGTCGAAATTTTCGGCTGCGAAAAAATTGACCGCGTAGTCCTGCGCGAGCGAAAAATCCTCAGGGGCGTAGCGAGCCGCATTCCGTGAATATTTCATTGCTTCGCGGTAGAGTTTTTTCTTGTCAGTCTTCTTAATCTTTATGATGGACGGAAAATGGTTGAGATAATTCTGAGTTATATTGAAAAGAAAATCCGGGTTCTTGGGTTCGAGTTTAAGGGCAGATTCGAGATGGGAAAGCCCTTTTCGATAATCGCCCGTGTGAAAGTAGTGGAGACCGAGATTGTTATGGGCGAAACTCATGCTTCTGTCAGTCGCGAGAGCGCGTTTCCAGTAGGTAATCGCCGCAGCAGCATTTCCTCCAATGTCGTACCAGTATTCACCGAAATAGTTCATGGCACGCACATTGTTGGAATACACCGAAAGCACGTATTCCCAAACGAGCCTTATCGATTTGATTCTTTTTTCCATCGATTTCCCAGGCACTTCTTGAAGGGCAACGTCGGTACTCTCAACGCTACTTTGAGTGATTTCGTAGTCCCACTGTGTCAGATCCATCTGCTGAAGATGATATTGGCGCGCCGCATCGACTAACGCTTTTTCATCATCTTGCAACTTGCGCAGGTGTTCGGCTTCACGAGGCAGGGAATCCTGCGCGAGTACAGGCAGACAGAACCCAATGAGTACGCAAAGTACGTCGAATCGCTGTATCATATGAACATCCCCTTTCTCAGCCTACGACATCGCACCAGCGTATCATAATCAATGTTCAAGAACGAAGAATCATGCCTCCCAAAAATACACCCGTACAGAGCGTTTGTCCTCGAATCCCAGTCCAGCGTAGAATCCGTATGCTCTGTCGTCCACTGTAACCCCCAACTGCACCTCCTGCATGCCGGATTTCTCGAACTCGGACAATAGGGTATCGACCAATTTCGAGCCAAGTCCCCTGCCTTGGCAGCATCGCTTGACTGCTACCTGAAATATGAACCCCACATCTGCGGAGATGAGTGTGCCGAGTGCGAGTCCTTGGAGTTCGTCGTGACTCTTGATCTCACGAGCCCACTGCGGCTGTATGTCTCCGTAGTTAGCTTGACGGTACTGCCTAAGCGTCAACCGGGTCTGATCGATTGAGTGCAGTTTGTTGTAAAGTAAGGGTTCTGCTTTCGAAATGAAGGATTCGTGCAGCAAGGAAGCACACTCGGGCCAGTCTGCCTCACTGTATGCACTCGTTTCCGGCAGCGACTGGCGATGTAAATTTCGTTTCAAATCACACGTCATCAGCATTCGGTCAACGGTTCGAGATCCCTCTTCCATAAGGGCAGTATCGACTCGGAGCGTACATAGCGGGATGAAGTCGGCAATAACCCCGGTGACACCGCGATCTGGAAGCGCATGAACGATTTCGATCATTAGGCGCGACGGGGTGGATTCGTCATTGTCATGGTCTAATAGGTGAACGAACGCAATTTGCCCAATATCTCCTGTAATTCGACCAACCGCGATACCGACTACGCGGCGGTCAATTGTACGCTCCCAAGGCGACCACGGAGGGATGCGCTATGGATGCATTGAGTTGTAGTTCTACGGTACATTCGTATTCTGTTGATGCCCGATCTCCGTACAAAACCCGGTATTCCGGTATCATTTCCGCGATAAATTCGGTGAACTCGGGCGGTAATCGGTCTAATTCCCTAAAAACGAGCCTTCAATTCCTCAGTTTCAAATGGAGGCCTTTCCCCGACGATGTTAGACCAACGGCAACATTGGATGAATCATACAGGAAGATGGAACAATGTACCTATACTCGTGTTTACCTAACGGCCCGACTGGCTTGGTAGGGAGCCATGTTGACCCCACCCCGATTGATATGGTAAAATAAAAGTATCCGAATAATTAGGTGACCTAATTATTAATTTCGCCTATTGTATTTGTATTAACTAAATGGCTTTATGAATTCGAATTCCCTTACACAGGCCCGTTATCTGGCCAAAACCATAAAACACCTTCAAAACCGGATGCTGGAGCAGCACGAACCTTCCAGCTTCGAAGGTTCGGGGCTTGCGGCGGAATTGACGACCACCCAGCTCTCGACGCTGATTACTGTGCGCGATCATCATGAAATGACACTAAAAGAGATCGCCGAAACAACCAGTGTTTCTCCGCCGTCAGCATCTACGATGGTTGATAAAATGGTCGAGGCAGGGGCTCTTTCGCGTGAACACAGCAAGATTGACCGCCGGGAGGTACGCGTTTCGATTTCCCCTCAAGGCGAGAAAGCTGTCGAGGCTCTTGAGGCGCATTTACTGGGATCGTTAATAGATCTGCTGAATGGGATCGGTCCAAAATATGCGAATATGTGGTGCGAAGTTTATGAAGCGGTCGAACAGTATATGGACGAAACTGAAAAACGCGATGTCGTTCAACAAGGTACGAGTTACTGATGACATCGCGCTGGGAGCGAAACTAGTATGAGTAAGAATTCCGTTACCATAGTACTGCGCGCTGTTATCAGCATCGCCATTCTCGTCGGCGGCGTCGGCACGATGGTAGCGCTCGTCAAGTCGCGCAAACCTGCTCCCCAGATTGACACTCCTGAACGAGCACTCCGGGTAGATGTCATCGCGGTTTCGTTCAAAGACGTACCAGTAGAGATTACCGGATTGGGCGAGGTCCGCTCTCGCGACGTCGTTCAAATAGCACCGGAGGTTCCGGGTCGAATCGTAAGCGTGCATCCGGATTTGGAAATTGGAGGTTTGATTCCAGCGGGCGAAGTCCTTTTTGAAATCGATCCCCGAGATTTCCAGGCGCGATACGATCAGTCGAATGCATCGGTGAGCCAGCTCGAAAATACGATCGCGCGACTCAAGAAACAATACTCTATCGATCAGGGGCGCCTTACGACCTACGAGAGCACACGAAAACTCGCGAAAGCGGAATACGACCGTGTGAAGCGACTCTACGAAAAAGACAAAGTCGGTACGCAAAGTCAGGTCGGTAATTCGGAAATGGCATACAACAGCGCCAATGATGCCCTGGCACAACTTTCGCAGTCTGTTGATTTATTTCCAATTCGTATTAATGAAGCAGAGGACAGCCTTGCCTCGTCGGAAGCACAGGCCAGTCTATCGAAGACGAATCTGGAACGCACGAAGATCTCTGTGCCGTTCGATTCCCGAGTGAAAACGGTATCGTTGGAACGAGGTCAATACGTTTCCCCCGGAATGCCCGTGGTGACTCTGGCAAATGATTCGATTCTGGAGATTTCCGTTTCCCTCCCTTCAGAGCAAGCGAGCAAGTGGCTGAAGTTCGAAAAATCGCCCAACCCGAGTAAGAATGCATGGTTTGGCAACCTGACCCGGGTGCCGGTTCAGATTTCTTGGAGCGACACAGCAGTTTGGGAAGGTTCATTGAGTCGAATCGAAACTTTCGACCAGGACAATCGTACGATAAATGTGGTGATTCGTATACCTGCTCCAAAAGCCCTCAACCCGATCAGCGGAACACAGTCTCTTGTAGAAGGTATGTTTTGTAAAGTCACTATTCCGGGTAAAATCGCCAGAAACGTTGTTGAACTGCCGAGCGAATCTGTCGGGTTCGAGATTGACAAGGACGGATATAAAACGGTGTATGTTGCGGTGGAAAGTCCAGACGACGGTCAACTGCGATTGACCACCAAGAAAGTTCGAGAATCCCATATAACTGAAGATTCTATATTCGTCAGCGAAGGGTTGCTCGAAGGAGATCTGGTCGTGTTGACGCGCCTCATCAATCCGTTGCCGAATTCTCTGCTGAACACAACCCAGTATGACTCTACCGAGACCGATTGATGCAGCGGTTTATCGCCACGATAATTCGCAACTCTGTGATGATCAACATTGTGATGATCGTCATTATTATCGGCGGAGCTGTCGCGGGTTCTCTGATGGTCAAGGAAATGTTTCCAAACATTTCCGTGAATATGATCACAGCGACCGTGATTTTTCCCGGTGCCGATCCTTCAGAAGTTGAAGAAGGGATTTCCCTAAAAATCGAAGAGGCCATCGATGGGCTCGAAGGGATAAAAAGATACAGAACGGTTTCATCAGAAAGTGCCGGCACAGCAGTAATCGAAGTTAAAGAAGGCTACGACATCGATGCGATTTACACGGACGTGCGCAATCGCATCGATACGATCTCAACCTTTCCCGTCGATGCTGAGAAACCCATCGTATCCAAACCTTCTATCTTTAGTGAGGTAATACTGCTCTCCCTATGGGGCGATTTTGATGAGCGCAGTCTCAAAGAGTTTGCGGAGGAAATCAAGGATGATCTTCAAGCACTGCCGTCTGTATCCCAGGTTAACATTGCCGGCGCTCGTGAGTACGAGATCGCCATCGAAGTATCTGAAGAAAAGCTCCGACGTCACGGACTGACTTTTCAAGAGGTTTCTCAAGCGGTACGAAGAGGCAGCTTAAATCTGGCCGGCGGTACCATGCGCACCAAGGGCGAGGAAATCCGTCTACGCACAGTGGGCCGGAAGTACAGCGGAAAAGACTTCGCCGATATCGTCGTTGTAGCACGTCCGAACGGGGTCGTGATCACACTGGACCAACTGGCCGACGTGAACGACGGGTTCACGGAAGATCGGTTTATATCCCGATTCAATGGTGAACGCTGCGTCATGATTTCAATATCAAAGACCCAACGAGAAGATGCCATTAAGATTGTGAATGAAGTTCGCGAATATGTTGCGAAAAAAGAATCCGAGCTTCCTCCCGGTGTTCATCTAACGCTATGGGCCGATTTTTCGGAAGCGATCAAGTCTACTATCGGTCTTCTCATCCGAAACGGTCTGTTCGGACTCCTTCTTGTTTTCCTTGCACTGTGGTTTTTCCTCGATTTGCGACTCAGCTTCTGGGTTACTTTGGGAATTCCGATCTCTTTGTCCGGCGGTCTTGTATTGATGTGGTTAGTAGGTGAATCACTCAATATGATGTCTATATTCGCGCTTATTATGGTATTGGGCATCGTGGTTGATGATGCTATCATTGTAGGCGAATCAATCTACGTCCATAGAAAAAGAGGTGATGGCCCCACCCATGCCGCTGTCAATGGTGTCATGGAAGTCGGCATGCCTGTGCTTGCCGCCGTGACCACATCCATTATTGCTTTCCTGCCCCTCGCCTTTATCGTCGGGATCCTCGGAAAATTCGTTGAGATTATTCCGGTAGCTGTTGTTGCATCGCTGAGTGTTTCTCTGATTGAGGCGTTATTCATACTTCCGGGCCATCTGAATCACCTTCCCCCTTTCGACGTTCAAGAAGACAAACCCAAGAATCTGTCCCAGCGGAATCGGCACCGAATTAACGCATTCATTGATTATGTTATTCACAAACTCTACAAACCCGCGATTACGAAAGCCCTTCACTTTAGATACATCACCATTTCCCTCGCGGTTGCATTGTTCTTCATTACAATTGGTATGGTTGGGGCCGGATTCGTAAAATTTGTCATCTTTCCTGAAGGCGGCGCCAACGAAATCGTCAGCTCAGTCGAGTTTCCAAACGGAACGCCCATTGATACTACACACGATGCAATCACGTTGACCAGTGAGGCACTTGAACGAGTTGTCGAACGGTACGAAGAAGCCGAAGGGCGACCGATCATGCTGCATCTCTACTCAGTTACGGGGCTCGCTGGAAACAACTTTTTCGATCAGACACCCGGGAATAATATGGGGATGATCCGCGTCGAATTGGTTAAAAGTACAGAACGAACTGTGACGACCAACGAGCTCCTCGTTGAGTGGGAACGTGAAACAGGAAAAGTCCCCGGCGCAATCAGTCATACCTTTATTGAGCAGCAAAACGGCCCGCCGGGAACACCCATAATGATTTCCCTGCGCGGACGCGACCAGGAGGAACTCAAAGCCGTATCGCGTGAACTTCAGGATATCGTCCGTGGATTCGAAGGCGTTTACCAAGTACAGGACACCTTTCGTCCGGGCAAAAATGAATTACAAATCGACATTAAACCCGAAGCTAGAACCTTGGGGCTGACCCTTGAAGACCTCGCGCGGCAGGTCTATTCTGGCTATTACGGCAGCGAAGCTCTACGTATTCAGCGAGGTCGTGATGACATCCGGGTCAAAGTCCGCTACACGGAGGACGAACGCAGCACCCTTGCGCAACTGGAGAATGTTCGTATTCGTACGCCGCAAGGCAACGAAGTACCCTTTTTCTCTGTGGCGGATGTCAGTTTTCAGGCTGGCAATGCGAGTATCGTCCGGGTGGATGGCCTCCAAGACATAACCGTTACAGCGGAAGTCGTCAGAGCCGTGGCAAATCCGACAAATATTCTCAGCGATATCGCCCGCGTCCACATACCCCAACTGCAAGAGAAATATCCGGGATTCGAGTACACCTATGACGGCCCGCAAAACGACGCTGCGGATGCCTTTCTGGGCTTGTTCGTCTCCTTACCCATAGCGCTGTTCTTCATTTTCCTGGTCATCGCATCGATTTTCCGATCATACGTCCAACCGCTCGTAATTATGTTCACCATTCCGTTTGGCATCATCGGTGCAATCTATGGACACATGGTCCTCGGGCTTCCCATCGCAATGTTCAGCATCTTCGGCATGGTCGCCCTGACCGGTGTGGTCGTCAACGACGCAATCGTCCTCATCGAAGCTATCAACACCAACATCGCCAGGGGGCAATCAACTTTCGAGTCGATCATCGCCGGCGGAGTTCGACGTTTTCGAGCAATCATGCTGACCAGTATATCCACTGTTGGAGGTCTCATCCCGTTGATTATGGAAAAGGACGACAATGCGGGTGCCGTGATTCCGATGGCCGTGTCAATCGCATCCGGCGTATTGTTTGCCACCTTCCTCACGCTCTTCTTCGTACCGTGCCTCATGGGCATTCTCAACGACTTCAGGCGGGCGACCCATTGGTTGATTAAAGGGAAATGGCCCACGCGCGAATCGGTGGAACCGGCCCGTATACGCAACATCGATCCACTGGCAGAGGAATTGGACTCAGAACCATTGATGGCGAAGTAAGAGTCTATCGAGCTAACGACCCGATTCCAACTCCTGATTCGAACCGGGGCTGTACACATACACCTGGTTGCCCCCCGCGCGTTTCGCATCATACATCATCGAATCGGTATATCGCATAAAATCCTTGGATGAACACTGACCATCGTAGGTCATTTGCCCTAGACTGAGCGTCAAAAGGTCAAACTTCCGCGATTCAAACGTCTCTACAATTCGATTGGCAACACGACGGGCCTGCTTTTCCCCGGCTTCCGGCAGCAGAATCGTGAATTCATCCCCTCCGTAGCGAAACCCCATGTCCACATTCTCACGCGTACACTCCGCTATCACCCGACCCACCTCCGCGAGAACATTATCGCCTTCCAGATGACCGCGAGAGTCATTGTAAGACTTAAACTTATCAACGTCCACGAGCAACAGGGACAGCTCGTGTCTCTGGCGCTTTGCTCTGTCAATTTCCATGTCCAACCGTTCATAAAAATAGCGCACGTTGAACATACCGGTAAGACTATCGCGAATAGACATTTCTTTGAGATCAGCTTCCAGTTTTTTCTGCGCTGTAACATCCTTACAAATGGCCACGAGTGATACCGCGTTGCCATGTGCATCAGTTGCCAGCGAAAATGAGATGCTTGCAGGCACCAGACTCCCGTCGTGCCTGCGCAGTTCAGTGTCGAAGTTCTGAAGCGGGCGGTCTATCTCAAGGACACGCCTCAGGTATTTCAATCCTTCACCACCGTTCCCCAGCAGCGTGTCGAACCTCACATTGAGAAACTCTTCCTGTCGATATCCGAGCATCTGCTGCGCACCGCGATTGGCGAATGTGACGATGTCGTCATTATTGACCGTAATAATTGCATCAACCGTGCTGTTGAGAAGATTGCTTAGATACTTCTCCGTTTCCACCAGTTGCAAGTGTGATTCCTGAAGCTCTCGTGTGGCCTCGGCTACGCGCTCTTCAAGATCGCGCTCGTGTTGCATGACTTTACGAATCAACTCGCGCTTCTCCAGTCCGCGCTCAATGGCAACGGTAAACTCGGACAGGCGAAACGGTTTGAGAATATACTCGTCTGCACCGAGACGCAACGCCTCGATCGCTGACTCGATCCCGACGGTTCCAGTCATCACGACAATAACGATTTCAGGCTGGAGCGTTTTCGCTTCACGTGCAACTTCGATTCCACTCGATTCACCCAATACGACATCCGCAATCAGGATGTCGAAACTTCTTTCCCGAAGGCGTGCCAGCGCATCGGCAGCCGTCTCGACACTGATGCAGATATAGTCCTCCGAAGCCAGCGACTCTGTCAGAATCTCGATAATATCCGGATCATCATCGAGTATGAGTATATGTGTACTCATCGGAAAAAGAGAAAGGACCCCTTACAGATATTTCAACACGATGAAAGCTACCGGAATCGAGCCTACTCCAAGACCAACCTGCCAAGCTTTCAGACCGGGTTCTTCATCATATTGAATCTTTTCCATCTGACCGGTATCCGGGTTGAACTTTTCGGTTGGCCTATTGTCTTTGTCCTGAGCATATGAATCAACAGTAAACAATGCCAACGCGAAACATACCATAAAACACAACCCGGTCATCGCCATAATTTTTTTCATGTTTTTCATACTCACCCT
>DTSJ01000126.1:10171-14516 GCA_012965445.1 Candidatus Hydrogenedentota bacterium | reverse complement strand
AATCGGTGGGGAATGGAAATCTATGGGACGAAAGGAGTCGTGTCGATTCGCATGGGGCCGGTTCCGGATGTTTGGCTACATAACAATCCTTCCTGGGTGCCGGGTGAAGCGGCGATCGCATGGGAGAAAATTCCTGCACCGGATACCGGGCCGTCACGGCATGAAAAAGTGGGTCACTATGCGCCGATCGTCGATGATCTTATTGACAGCATCGAGAATGACCATGAGCCGTTTACGAGTGTGCAGGGAAATCGCGATGCGATGTCAATGATTCAGGCCGTATTTGAAGCGGCTGTGACGCGGGAGCGCGTTCGCTTTCCGCTTCAAGAACGCATACATCCGTTGAGGCGCTGGACGTAACTGGTCAGATAGGAGACCAGATAGGAGACGAGAGTGGAAAGATCGAGTTACTCGTGGCGCAGTGCTTCGACCGGGTCCATATCAGCCGCTCGGATTGCGGGATAAAGGCCGAATACGACTCCGACGAAGCCGGAAATAGCAAAAGCGAGAATTGGCGACCAAGGCTGGACAATCGTCGCTTGATCAGCAAAGTAGGTGATCAGCGTGGGTACGGAGACTCCGAGTATGACACCGAGTACGCCGCCGACACCGGAAAGCAGGACAGTCTCGACGAGAAACTGGAGGACAATGTCTCTGCGTTTCGCGCCCAATGCTCTGCGAATCCCAATTTCGCGTGTGCGTTCGGTTACGCTTGCGAGCATAATGTTCATAATCCCGATTCCGCCGACGACCAGGGAGATCGCCGCGATCGCGCCGAGCACGATGTTGAAGATGGCAGCCGTGCGTTCTGCGGCGATCAGTAGATTGAGGGGTACGGTGATTTCGACATCAGGTTTTTCGTGATGGAGTTTGATCAGGTCGGTGATGATTAGTGATGTATCGATTACCTTTTCGAGTGACTCGATTTTGACGGTGACTTCGTGATATTCGACGCGCTCGACCTCGCGGCTGCCGCTGCTTTGTTTTACGAGAATTTCCCCGAAACGGGTACGGGCGACGGACAGCGGGATGTATACACGCTTGGATTCAGTCTGCAAGCCTGTCGTCGTGCCCACGGTTTTCAAATCGAACTTCGATGCCGGGACTCCGAGCGGCTCCATGACACCGATTACGCGATAATAGTCTGTACCAATACGTACTGATTGGCCGATGGCACCGTGCAGAGGAAACAGTCCGTTTACGACTTCTGCGCCGAGTACAACTACATTTCCACGGCGTTCCATCTCGGCATCGGTAAAATACCGACCGCTCGAGACGCGATGATTGCGCATTTCCGGATACCAAGGGACGGTTCCGACGACATCACAATCAGTTCTATGGCCGATGTTCCAGACTTTCTTGCGGATGATTCGATTGGGCACGAGAATTTCGACGGTGGGGATGGTCGCGCGAATTCGCTGCAGATCTTTGTCGGTGATACCGTATTCCACCATGCTGGTCTGCCCTTTGTTGCCTTCGTCAGACTCGGGCGGCTTAACGCTTTTGAGGATAATATTGTGGCTTCCCTGTTGCCGGATTTGTTCTTGTGCTTCGTGGCTCGCCCCTTCGCCGACGGCGAGCATAGCGATGACGGAACTTACGCCGAAAACAAGTCCGAGTACGGTCAATCCTGAGCGGAGTTTATGGAGCCACAGACTTTTGACGCCGAGGCGGAGAGTGCGCTTGAAAAAATACCAGTTCAGCTTTGTGCCGTGGACTTCGGAAGATTTTCGGGACACGTTAGACCTCGATTTTTTCGCTGGTCCCGGTCACGTCGCGTGAATCTGTCTGCTTTGGTGCTGGGGGAGTCTCCGGAGGAGAATTAGATTCTTCTTCGGCTTTCGGTGTGGAGTTTTCATCCGTAACCACCTCCGAGCGTTCTTCAGAGGTCGAATCGGAACCTTCCTCGATATCGGACTCGAAACTTTCTTCTGAGTCTTCTTCGGTATCATCCTTCCGGCTGCCTTCGGGCGGACGAATGAGAACTTGTTCGCCCTTTTTCAGACCGCTGAGTACCGTGATGTATTCGATGGTGATATCCCCCGGTTCGATTGTCCTTGGCACAGGGACACCATTTTCGATAACGAAGCACACAAGTTCTTTTCCGCGCGGCACGACGGACTGCAAGGGAATGTAAAGTGTCTCGTCGAGTCGCTTGATGAGGATTTCAGCCTCGGCGCTCATCCCCGGTTTGAGCCATTCGTATACGCCGTCAATGCGTATGGTGGTTTCGTAGACCTTCAAATCCGGATTCATCCAGCGATTTTCAGCGTTGGGAAGCACTGCGACTTTCGTGACTTCGCCTTCGAGTTTCTGATCAGGAAATGCGTCCATGCGTATCCGCGCGCGCAGTCCGACCGTGACCTTTTTGATATCGGATTCGTGAATGTTGACTTTTACGGCCATCGTGGTCATATCGGGGATCGTGATGATGGCCTGCCGCTCGCGAATGGTGGCGCCCTCTTTGATAGGCTCTTCATTCCAATAGCGATCATCACCGCCGTACACCACCAGCCCGGCGCGTTCGGCGACCATTACGCAGAATTCGACTTGTTCTTCATAGTCACTGATTCGCTTTTGTTCGATTTTGTATCGGGCCTGCGCCGAGGCCATTTTCGCTTTAGCCTGAGCAATCTGAGACAGTGCGAGTTGTTCCGTGCGCTGCAGTTTCCGACGCGCCTGTATGAAATCGGACATCAACTTTTCCGCTTGTTTCGGGAATTCATAGTCGATAAAGATCTGGAGGGCCTTTTCTGAGGCATCCTCACTCGCCTCATTTCTTTCGACAGCGATGTTGTAGGATTTCATCTCTTGCTCAGTAATGAACTTCTTGTCGTAGAGCTTTTGCTTTCCGTCCCGGTCGTTTTTCGCCTTTTCGAGATCTTCGCCGGCAAGTTTGAAGGCACTTATCAACTTACTGAGTTCCTGGTTCGCGCCACCGTTTCCGAGTAACTCCTTTTCGACGAATTCGCTGAATATGATGTCGGGATGGCCGAGGCGCAGATCTTCGATGGTTAACGGTTCGGGTTCTTCGATCGGCGCAACAGGTGCGGGTGGCGCGTCGCCCTGATATTCTTTGGGATCAATGATCTTCGGCGCCGGAATGTCTTCAGGTACCTCCGTTTGAGTTGGCGCGATTATCTCGTCATCGGTGGAAATAAGGTCGAGAACGGTTTCCGTTACTACTGTTCCGAGGTATTTCTCCATTTCGAGCCGGGCGAATTTCTTTTCAAGTTCCGAGGCATAGATTTCACTCTGACTTTTGTTGATCTGAATATCGAGACCTTTTAGGGCTTCCGTGTATGTTGCCTGTGTACCTTTGAAAGAAATCTGGCTGGTCGTCAGTTTTTCTATTATGCCGGAACTATCGAGTTCAACGAGTACTTTCTTGTTTTTTACATCTTCTTCAGTGATGTAGATTCCTTCTTCGACGATGGAGAGGATCTTCGTGCCGGGATACCCGCGGACTCTTGATTTGACTTCTTGACTCTCAAGAGCCTGTACTTCGCCGCCTTCGAGGACTTTGATGTCAAGCGGACCCTGTTTAACTGCGAAAGTGGTATATTCTTTTACTTCTTTTCCGGTTGCGAAAAAAACGATGATCGCCAGGATGGCGACAGCGCTGATTGCGAGAAGACTTTTTAGTCCGAAAAACTTACGCACGATACGACATACTCCCCGCGATGTTCTAAACGTGAAACGGTTTTAGCCACTATAACATATCATCGCTTTACAAAATCACATGATGCTGCATGCTTTTAGCAGATTCATCGATTTGATTCGTATGAGCATTTGGCGTTTCGGCATGCCTATGATCGATGCAATCATCTGAAAATACAATGGTACTCGAGTTGTCTGGGTTGACGCTCAATGTGGATTGGAAAAATCCTTGGATACAGAGTACAATATGCGCTAGCTTTTCAGTTCGTGTCGCAGTCCAGGAACCAAACCAGTCCAATGATAAAGAGCTTAACTATTTGTGGTTTAATGGCTTTAGGTTTGCTCGCTGTTTGTTCACCGAGCGGTCGGGATGATTTCGTCACTATTGCCCACCGTGGCGCAAGTGGATATCTTCCTGAGCATACGCTGGAATCTTACGCGATGGCACATGCGATGGGGGCGGACTTCATTGAGCCTGATCTCGTGTTGACGAGCGACAATGTATTCATCTGTCTGCACGATATTCATCTCGAAGCGACTACGAATGTGGAAGAAGTGTTTCCTGATCGTCATCGTGAGGACGGCAGCTGGTATCCGATCGATTTTACGCTGGCGGAAATCAAATTGCTGAATAATCATGAGCGGTTGGATGGTCGGTTTCCTGTTGGTAAATCGGATTTCGAAG
>DTSJ01000126.1:0-10161 GCA_012965445.1 Candidatus Hydrogenedentota bacterium | reverse complement strand
CTACTTTTCGTGAAATGATAGAACTTGTGCAGGGGCTTAACGAAACGACGGGGCGCAATGTCGGAATCTATCCTGAAATTAAGGGTCCCGGGTTTCATGCTGGGGAAGGGCATCCAGTCGAGAAGGCACTTCTCGATATCCTGAGTGAATACGGTTACGAAGGAGCGGACGCGAAAGTATTCATTCAGAGTTTCGAGATCGAGCCTCTTCGCAAAATTCGCAACGAACTTAAATCCGAATTACCGTTGATCATGTTAATGGGTGGAGACCCAGAGCAGCAACTATTGACGCCTGAAGGTCTCGATGATCTGGCGACATTTGTCAACGGTATCGGCCCGTCAAAAACGGTCATCGAAAAAAATCCTGATATCGTCAAGCAGGCCCATGCGCGGAAACTGAAGGTGCATCCGTACACGTTTCGTGCTGATTCCTATCCTGAAAGTCAGTACGGTTCGTTCGATGACGAGCTCAGACAGTTCTATTCTGTGTATGAGGTCGATGGCGTATTCACGGATTTTCCCGATATCGTAAGCAAATTTATCAACCGTTGAAGGAGCTCTCATGGAATTCGAAGCGATTAAATACGACTTGGGCGATGGGGTTGCCACGATTACTCTGAATCGTCCCGACGCGCTGAACGCAATCACCATCACGATGCTCGACGAGCTCGGTGCTGCGGTGACTGCGGCTGCATCACACGAAGAGATTTCTGCGATCGTTATTACCGGCGAGGGCCGCGCCTTTTCCGCCGGACTTGATCTAAAGGATCTCCAGCGCCAAAAATCGGAGGCGGGGGATGTGGGCGATATACTTAACGGGCCAGCACGCAAACTTATTAAGGCGATTCGAAAATCTCCGAAGCCGGTAGTCGCCAAGGTGAATGGCTTTTGTTTCACGGGTGCACTTGAACTGGCGCTCGCGTGTGATCTCATTTGGGTGGCTGAAGAGGCCAAACTTGGCGATACGCACGCGAAATGGGGGCTTCGGCCAACATGGGGCATGTCGGTGCGTCTGCCTGCGGCGGTTGGTATGCGTAAGGCCAAAGAGCTGTCCTTTACCGCAGATACCTTTACGGGTGTGGAGGCCGCCGAGTGGGGGCTGGCGAATCGAGCAGTGCCACTTGCCGATCTGGACGCGTCGGTAAAGGAAGTTACAGACAAGATCGTGGCGAACAGCTCCGGATCGATGGCTGCGTACAAAATTCTCTACAACAAGGGCGGGATTAAGTCGCAGAAGGATGCCCTCAAGTTTGAGCAGCGTCTTGAGTATGATATTTCTGATTCAGCCGAACGTCTCGCCGAATTCCCCAAAAAAGACTAAGTATAAATAGTCACAGGATTGCATGACATGACGACATCACTCGAACATCGCGGGGCATCGTATCTGTTTCAAGACGCGGGACCCGAAGAGATCACAACGCCTGAGGATATGGACGAAGAGCAGCGGATGATGATGAAGTCGATACGGGACTTTGCTGAGCAGGAGGTGATGCCCGTGATCGATGAAGTCAACGCGCGCAATATCGACGTTGTTCGCCCGCTATTCAAGAAGGCGGCAGATCTGGGCATCTACATGGCTGAGGTTCCGGAGGAATACGGGGGGCTGGGACTGGGTGTACTGGGGATTGCGGGTATGATGGAGTCGCGTTCCTATCTGGGGTCGCTTTCGTCGACCGTGTTTGCGCATCAGGGGATCGGCTCACTGCCGCTCATCAATTTTGGAACGCAGGAACAGGTCGACAAGTATCTTGAGCCGCTTATGACGGGAGAGATGATGGCGGCGTTTGCACTCACGGAACCCAGTTCCGGATCGGATGCTATGAACATTAAATCTACGGCAACGCTGAATGAGGCAGGAACGCACTACATTGTCAACGGCTCGAAACAATGGATCACGAATGCGGGATGGGCGGACCTGTTTATTCTGTTTGCGAAGGTCGACGGCCAGCAGTTCACGGCGTTCTTGATGGAGCGGGGATTTGGCGGCGTGAACGTACAGAAAAATGAAGACCTGCTCGGAATTCGCGGATCTTCCGTCTGCGCGATTATACTGGAGGACGTACCGATTCCTGTCGAAAACGTTCTGGGCGAGGTCGGCAAGGGCCATCTCGTCGCGTTATGTACGCTTAATCTCGGGCGCATGAAGATGGCAACGAACTGCGTTGGCGGGGGAAAGAACGCCCTCATTGTCGCCGCGAAATACGCGAAGGAACGATTCTCTCAAGGGAACCCAATTGCTGAGTTCGGAATTATCCAGCAAAAACTTGCGGATATGGCGATGCGGCTTTACGCGTCTCAGTCTGCCGCATACCGAACGGCTGGGCATGTATACCACGCGATCGAAGCGATGGGCGAAGAAGAGAAAAAGACGGTCGACGCGAAGCTGAAGGCAATGGCCGAATTTTCTATCGAATGTGCGTTCTCGAAAACTCACGGTTCCGAAATGGTCAACATTCTCGCGGATCATGCCCTTCAGATACACGGAGGTTACGGATATAGTGAAGAATATGAGCCTGCCAAAATGTTTCGGGACTGGCGTATTTCGCGTATTTACGAAGGCACGAGCGAAATCTGTCGCCTGAGTTCTATGAAAGCGATGTTCCGAAAAGCCCGGAGAGGCGAGCTGGATATGGAGTCCGCGATTCAGTCGGTAGCGAAATCTGACCGCAGCGACAGTAGTCAAGGCGTGGGTGACGATCTGACATCGCTTCACAGTCAAGTCCTTGAGTTTAAGTACATCTTTGCTTACCTGATGGGTATTGTTCTGGAGAGAGTCGGCGAGGAAGCGCTGACCTCGAATGAAAATCAGCAGTATCTGCATAGTCTTGCGGACATCGCGATTGAAATTTATGTGACGGAGAGTACAGTGCTGCGCGTTTTGAAACTCAACGCGCACCAGACTGATCGCAATACCGAACTACCGGAAGCGCTTGCACGCCTCTATTTCGAGTATTCGGCGGATCGAATTCGGCAGGAAGCGACCGAGATCGCGTCTGATTTATTTGATGGCGATCAATTGCGCGAGGAACTATCGACGATCAATGCCTGGCTCCCGCTGCCGACGAAGCGATTCGATCTTCGAAAGTATGTAGCGGAAACTGTCGTGGAAGCACAGGGTGCATTGCCGGAGTATCAGAATTAGGAGAACGGCCGCGGGGGCGTTATCCGCCGAGTAGGAGCAGGGCGTTTTCGCGTTGCGCGTTACCTTGTGCGATAGCCGATACACCAGCCTGCAGGAGAACTTCGTTGCGAGTCTGTTCGACGAATGCGCGCGCGACGTCCAGATCTCGTATACGTGATTCGGCTTCCTGAACATTGATTGCCGAGTTCTCACGCTCCCGGATTGTGGACTGCACCGCACTCTGCTGCGCACCCAGATTGGAGCGATTGGAATTGATTTGTGTCTGCGCGTCATCGAGCGCACCCAGGGCTGCCCGTGCGCCGTCCTGAGTCGAAATATCAATATTCTCGAGGTCTAGCGAAGACAGAGTAGACTCATCGAATTCGAGCTCAACCCCGCCTGCTGAAAGTGCTACCCGCTGGTTCCCATTGTCCAGAGGATTTACGCCATTGAACGTCGTCCTCCGGGCAGTGTCGTCGATATCTTCGAGCAACTGCTGGACTTCTACATTGATGGCGGCCCTCTGGTCGTGAGTCAAAACACCGTTCGATGCCTGAGTGGCGAGCTCGCGGATTCGGGATATCGCGTCTGATTGTGAACCGAGAGCACTTTCTGCCGTATCAATAAGATTGGAACCCGATTGAAAGCCCTTGATCTCCTGATTGAACTCGCGTACCTGCGAGCGAAAACGTTCGGCGATAGCCAATCCTGCAGCAACGTCCGAGGCGCGGTTGATGCTTAGTAAGGAAGACAACCGCTCTTGATTTTCCGAGAGACTTCTAACCGTTTTATCGGTCTCGCGCCGCGCAAATATTGCGGGTATATTCGAGTTGATTTGTACGCCCATCCGTTCACCTGTCTAATCGGAGAGGGTTACATCGTTACACTCACGTTAACTATAGCATACTTACGCGAAATGGAATAAACCGGGACGGCACTTCGCTTGTAAGTCAATCGTATGTTGGAGTTTACAGATCAGATTCCAATCAGTGCGGGTGACGTAAATGCCAAAACCACCCATTGTCCGCGACCCGATCTTTCCAAAATGAGCGTGCCGCAGGTTGCAAATTCCCAGTATGAAGTCGTGCCGGGACCGGATACGAGATGGGATGCCAGACCTGACATGAAGGGCATGTGACCGACGATGACGAGATCCGTATCCTCCGCCTCAATCTGTATTGCCGCTTCTTCGACCGGACTGCTCGGACGCAAACCCTGCGTTTCAATCGGCTTACTTGACCAGCCCGCGATTTCGACGACAATATCAGCAGTTTCGCGGGTGCGTATCTTGTTGCTGTGCCAAATGAGAGGGGGGTCGAAGCCCAGTTCGCCCAGCCATGCGCCGAGGACTGCGGCTTGTCTACGGCCTTCATCGTCCAATTTCCGCGAGTCATCATCGGCAGCCATTGCCGCATCCCCGTGGCGTATCAGAATCAAGCGCATCCCAATCTCCTTCACATCCGATCTGTATTCGAGTAGACTATAGCTTAGGATGAACGACGACACAAGTAATACGAATGAACATGATACCAATCAAGAACGTGATCCCTTCGCGGACAAGGTGCCTATCGAACGTCGCCCGCTGAGGACCCGGATCATTCTTTTCTTGATTATGCTTGTGATCGTGAGCATCGCCTTCTACTTCGCGAATCAGATCACGATCGAGTATCACCGGAATCGATAGGAGCGCGGGGGCCGCGTTACAATTTTTTTATAGACTTGCTCATTGATCGCACATGCGTCGGAGGCCACCAGACTCGGGTCGCAATCCCAACGATATCGCTTTCAGGGATCCACCCCAGGCAACGACTGTCCTCTTGCGCACGGCCTTCCTCGGT
Source organism: Candidatus Hydrogenedentota bacterium (assembly GCA_012965445.1). Next base: position 5,203 of record DTSJ01000126.1, on the reverse strand, counting down.
CAATATGTAAATATGTCCGTCTGGAACTGTGGAAAACTCCTTGCCTTTGGAGCGCCCGTATTTGTCGTTAGCACCTTCTTTTGGGAACGACATGGATTCCAGCGTTCCGTTTGCGGGCTTATCGTTTATCAGGAGTTTTCCGTCCTGAAGAAACACTTTATCGCCTGCGACTCCGGCGACAATTCCGATTCGGCCGTCCTCATAGTTTTTGGAGATTTCCTTGGATTTATAGACCACGAGATCGCTGCAACTGAGCGAGCGCCCCTTTGTCATTTTCCTGCGCGTAAAGGGTACCGGGATACCTAGTGCGAAGCGGACAAAGAGATGTTCTCCTTTGCAGACGAGTCCTCCGAGTGAATCGCTTCGCGTCGACCAGGATCGTCCGAAAAACAGACGAATGACGAACCATCCACCCAGTGTGATCCAGAATCCGTACCACCATGGTGAATCGGTATAGCCCGTGAGGTCGCGCCAGCGACCGATAGGCCACCAGATGCTTGTCACCCTGCCGAGGATGTGGTGTTTGGGCATGAATCCGAACCAGCGTGCATCGCGACTGGAACCGCTGTTGTCGCCCATCAGGAAAACGTGTCCTTCGGGAATAAGGCTATACTTATCATCACGAATCTGCGCGAAGCCTTCGCTCTGGTTATACTGTATTGGTGTCGTGTAGTAGATCTCCGGCAAATAATCCGGAGTAGGCACGTGTTCTCCGTCAATCAACAGCTTACCGTCTTGGATCAGTATCCGCTCTCCGGGCAGACCTACGACGCGCTTTACGAGGGTATCGTGCTCCATGCGGTCTTCGTTGGACTTAAATACGACGATGTCCCAGCGCTCGACATCGTTGCCGTTTTTGAGATAGTTATCGGCGTACCACATGGTTTTTCTTGTGAAGGGAATCCGAAAACCATTGAGGGGATACCGGATTCCATAGACATGCTTGTCGACAAAAATACGGTCGCCGGGTACAAACGTGGGCTCCATTGAGCTGGAGGGTATTTTGTACGGCTCGGCGACGGGCCAGCGAATCATCAGCGCAAGAAAAACGGCAATTCCGATACTGCGCACCCATTCTACCCATCCGGGAGTACGGTTCTCGGTAGATTGCTGCTCGTTTTTCTCTTTATCCAATTTCGTCTTCCTTGAACGATGTACTAATCGTCTTCATTGACCTTAAGAAGGGCCATAAAGGCTTCCTGCGGCACTTCCACGGAGCCGACCTGCTTCATTCTTTTCTTACCAGCTTTCTGTTTCTCCAACAATTTTCGTTTACGCGTTATATCACCACCATAGCATTTCGCGGTCACGTTTTTCCGCATCGCCTTGACCGTTTCGCGCACAATAATCTTTCCGCCGATAGCCGCCTGTATGGCCACTTCAAACTGCTGGCGCGGAATTAACTTCTGGAGCTTGGCCGACAATGTTTTGCCGATCCACACTGCCCGTTCTCGATGCACGATACATGATAAGGCATCGACCCGTTCCGAGTTGAGCAGGATATCCAGGCGAACGAGGTTCCCCGGTCGGTATCCAATTATTCTATAATCTAAAGACCCATATCCTCGGGTGTAGGATTTGAGTTTGTCGTAAAAATCCAAAACTATTTCCGCCAGCGGCATCTGATAAACGGCCATACAGCGTAGATTGTCGATGTAATCGACGCGTACGTGAATGCCCCGCTTCTTTTTGCACAGCTCGATTACCGTACTCAGATACTCTGTCGGGCATATGATATCGGCCTCGATATACGGTTCTTCAATCGAATCAATGTCTGCTACGAGAGGCATTTTCGAGGCATTTTCGATCGTGTAGCTGTCACCGTTCGTCTGATTGATTTTGTAAGATACGTTGGGGACAGTGGTAACCAGCGTCAAATCAAATTCGCGTTCGAGCCGTTCCTGAATGATTTCCATGTGCAGCAGCCCGAGGAATCCGAGGCGAAAACCGAGTCCGAGTGCGTCGGAGCTGTCGGCTTCATACGTAAATGAGGCATCGTTTAATCTCAGTTTATCGAGTGCATCACGCAGTTCACCAAAATCGTTGGCCAGCGCCGGGTACATGCCGCAGAACACGACCGGCAGTACTTCCTCGTAGCCTTCCAATGGCTCGGACGCGGGATTCGTCACCGAAGTCACGGTGTCGCCAATCGTGGTGCCTTCGAGCGTTTTGATGTTGCAGATCATGTAGCCTACTTCCCCGGCCTCCATGCTCGGGCGTGGCACCATTTCTGGAGAGAAGGCTCCGACTTCGGCTACTTCAAATTTTTCTCCGGTGGACATCATGGAGATTTTCGTGCCGGGCTCGATCATGCCGTCAACCACGCGGAAATACACGATTACCCCCCGGTAAGGATCGTATTGCGCATCGAAAATCAATGCTCGCAAGGGGTTGTCGCGACCGTCAAAGGGCGGGGGAATGTGCTCGATAATGGCTTCGAGTGTTTCCTGAGTGCCGATGCCAGTTTTCGCGCTTGTCAGCACGGCAGCGTCGCTGTCCAGACCGAGGAGGTTGTCGATTTGATGGGCGACTCGATCAATATCTGCGCTTGGCAGATCGACCTTGTTGATGATGGGAATGATATCCAGATCCTGATTGACCGCTTTATATAAATTCGCGAGTGTTTGCGCCTCAACACCCTGCGTAGCGTCGACGAGCAGGAGTGCGCCTTCGCAGGCGGCAAGGCTTCGCTCGACTTCGTAAGAGAAATCCACGTGTCCCGGGGTGTCGATGAGATGAAGAACATAGAGTTCACCGTCTTTTGCTTCGTACTCTATGCGCACAGCAGCGGATTTGATGGTGATGCCGCGTTCGCGTTCCAGCTCCATTGTGTCAAGAGTCTGTTCTTTCAGATTTCGATCATCAATCGTTCCGGTGAATTGAAGCAGTCGATCGGCCAACGTGGATTTACCGTGGTCGATGTGCGCGATGATACAGAAATTTCGTATGTTTTTTATGGGAGTTGACACTAAGGGGACACCTGATATTAGGGCAAATTGTTAATTCGAAATCTATGCGTTGACCATCTGTTCGATTACGCGCGCACTGCGGAAATCACACTCCAGCTGCCGTGACGTAAAGTATCGTAACAGTTGAAATACTTTTTCACCGCCTTTTAGACGGGGACACTCGGTTCCATCTCCAATAGCGAGCAGGGTCTGATACGTCCCCTGATCGATACGCACATCTGCCGCACAGGCGGGACACGTCACCCCGCCGTCATAGGAAAACGCTACGTCCTTTGACGTTTCTTTACCGCACTGACAACATTCGCGAAGGGTGGGGGAGAATCCGGACACGGTGAGCAAACGGTATGCCTGCCAGCACACGTGCATGCATACCTCTCCGGTCCAGACATCCAGTCCAGCCATTCCGTCGACATATTCGCCGAAGAGATCGTGCGACGGCTCATTTTCATGTGCGATTCGATACATCATTTCTATTAAAAAGGCACCATAAATACTTTTATCCAGATTTTCCTTGATTCCAGCGTATCGTTCAAGCAAGGTGCCGTCTGTCATCTGCTGGACTGCCCGGGATTCTTTCCAGAGATACAGCAGCTCGACCCTGTTAAACGTATCGAGCAGTCCCGCCAACTGACTTTTTGGACGTTTTACCCCTTTGGCCATGCAGGTAAGTCGACCACGATCCGGCGTGAAAAACGTGACAATGCTGCTCGATTCACTGAAATCGATCGCTTTGAGCACGATCGCCTCTGTCCGTTCCTGTGGCACACGCCGCTCCTTGTGCGTATCGATCCGGTGTACGCGACCCCACCTTCGTTCGTTGTCGAAATCTGCGCTGCAACTCGAAGTGGAAACACGCTAAGTCTATCACCGATGCCATATCAGGCGCAAAGACAGGCGACATGTGACGAAACGATGCGAAATTTCGAATCTGCGGGAAGGGTTACTTCAGGCGCTGCAGCAAATCCTCGAGTTCCTCTTTCCATACGTCCAAGTCGTCTTCCTCGACCCATATATCCCTGAGCTCCGAATCGGCCATTACCACTTCCAGGGCGTCGATGGCTTTTTCACGCAGGGCATCAGTCAATGCGGGGTGCTTCTCGACCCAGTCAAGTACTGGATTCGGAAGCATCGTAGATGGAGCTTTATGGAGGGCTGCGACCACTTCGGCGGCGGCGAGGGCTTCACAGCATTCCGTTTCGGAGGGCGTTGGCAGGTTAATCACCGCTTGCAGCGAAGAGTCCAGCACCGAAAGATTCTCGACATCTTCCAGATCACTCATCCAGGTCAATGCAACATCGTTTTCGAATGCAGCAAACCCCCAAGTGCCCATCGACAGGTCTCCTTACAGTTGCAGTGATTTTACGATCAAAAACTCTTCGAGTCCATATTTACCCATTTCGCGTCCGTTGCCGGATTGTTTGTATCCGCCAAAGGGAGCGAGTGGGTTGTATGCGCCGCCGTTAATGTCCACCTGGCCCGTTCGCATTCTCTTGGCTACACGTTTTGCGCGATCCTCGTCCGCCGACCACACGCCGCCTGCGAGTCCGTACACTGAGTCGTTTGCGATCCGGATAGCATCCTCTTCGTCTTCGTAGGGAATGATGCTAAGGACGGGTCCAAAGATCTCTTCCTGCGCAATCGTCATATCGTTCGAAACGTTTCCAAAGACTGTCGGGCGTACATAGTATCCCTTCTCCAGGCCTTCGGGCGGCTCTGCACCTCCTGTGATCAGTGTCGCGCCTTCGTCGATGCCTTTTTGAATGTACCCGCGGACGCGGTCGCGCTGCACGTCTGAAATCAGGGGGCCGAGCATGTTGCTTTCGTCAAAGGGATCGCCCTGGGTGAACGATTCTGCTACCTCTTTTGCTATCGCGCAGGCCTCGTCATGTTTATCTTTGGGTACGAGCATGCGGGTGTGGGCCGAACAGGTCTGCCCGCAATTGAAGTAGCTGTTGTTGACTCCACCTTTGACGGCTTTCGCCAGATCAGCGTCGTCGAGAATGATATTGGCTGATTTACCGCCGAGCTCAAGCGCGACGCGTTTAATTGTTTCCGCCGCGAGCTCAGAGACTCGCCGACCGGCTCGCGTCGAACCTGTGAACGAAACCATGTCCACATCCGGGTGTGACGCAATGGCTTCGCCGACGATCGGTCCGGTTCCGTTCACCAAATTGAATACGCCTTTCGGCAGGTCTGACTCGTCGATAATCTCGGCAAGGATGAAAGAGGTCAGC
>DTSJ01000125.1 GCA_012965445.1 Candidatus Hydrogenedentota bacterium | reverse complement strand
TTGCTGCCGTGATCGGAATGTTGGTATGCGGTGGTACTATTGTGCTGGCGATGCGCAGTGAAACGATCGTCGGAGCAGTGACAGATCTGTCGGCACTTGCGGGAACTGCAGGTGTGCTTGTATTGGGCGCGGTATTGTTCGAGATTTCCGTTCGGATGGGCAGGGGAAATCGTTTTCGGGCATTTGAGGGCGCGTCGATAAGTTCGGGAGCCGGTAAAAAGCTTGAACCGTTTAAATCGCCGTATTGGACGCAGGTATGGTACGAATGGCGAACGAACGGCTGGGTGCTTCCTTGTCTGGTGGTGGTAATTCTTACGGTTTATTTTGTGGGTGTACCGCTCTTTACTGCGGTGTTTTTTTCCTCTTTTGGCACGGCGGACCCTGACGGTGGAGGATTTGCGCAGCGATTCGCAACGCACTGGGGCGACGAGAACCAGCATACGGTGTCTACGGGCATGTTGTCGACCGCACTCGGCGCGGGAGTTTTGACAGGGGCCTATTTATTCTTAATGTCGGGCGAATGGCGATCAAAATCTACGTTTCTGAGAACGCGTCCGATGACAACGGACAGAATGGCGTGGGTGCGGTTGACAGTTCTATTTTTCAGCACGTTTTGCGCGGCAGTGATTTTGATGTCAGCGTTTACACTGATCAACCTGACGGCATTGCTCAACGACAATACTTACGATTATCTGGATTATCTGCGGCGCGGTTACGATCACATTCCTGATTTTCTCGTGACGATATTTTTTGCCGGGTCAATATTCGTAATCATGTGGACAGGGTTGTGGATCGTCAACGTCAGTCTTGGACTGGGTGTATATGGAGTACTGATGGTCTTGTCGATGCTGGTCACTTTTGTTCTTATTCAGACTACAGATCTAGCGGGGGACGGGGAGATATTCTACGGTATCGAACACGCCCCTGTATGGTTGGCAACTGCATTGTGGATTGGCGGAAGCGTGTGGGTTTTTCTTCGAGCCAGACGCGACCATGTAATTCCTCGCGGCGCGTTGGGATGCGCGGCGGTATTCTGGCTGGCGTATATCGGTCCCTTCTTGTACTACGGCCTGGGGATTCGGTATTACGCGGACTATAGTACGATTTCCGATGAAGGTGTTATTGAACTGCATTGGGCTATGCAGGTCACCGATCTGAGTCTTGTCAGCGACAGCTCGTTTCCTTTTACGCATCCAGTAAACTGGGTGTTGTGGGCGGGTTTGTCTCTGTTTCCGATATTGCCGTTTGTTAGTTTGCCTTACCGTTTGAACGCGATGCGCCACGATTGAAACGGGGGATAAAAAGGATTTGTGTACCTGTAGGTCCCTCGGATAGGATGCAGCTCAAATTGGAGGTGCCGATGTTAAGAAATTCGATGAAGACGACTATTGTCGTGACTTTGGCTGTGCTGATCTCCGGATGCACAGGCGCGCCTCCCGGATCGGAAGAGGGGGAATGGGACAGAACATCGAGCTACGATGTGACGACGGACCCGATTGTCAATCCTGACGAAATATTCGAAGCGTTTCCGACTGACGACACGTCGAAGGTTGATTACGATGCGGTGCTGGTCCGGCATCTTGTGGGTGAGCCGCGGAATTTACATCCGATACTGGTGAACTCCTGGTTCGACTTTTATTTCCAGAGCCTGCTTTTCAGCTTTGTATATCGGCGTGACGAAACGCTGACCTGGAAACCTGCCATGGAACGGCTTGAGTGGGCGAAGGACTCGGACGATCATCTGACTACGACTATCAAGTTAAAACCGGGTCAGACTTTTCACGACGGACATCCGCTTACGACGGAGGACATCAAGTTCACCTGGGAGGCCATCAACAGCCCTGAGGTTCCGGCTTACTACTACAAACACATGGTGAGTCAGATCGTTGACATCAAAATTCTGGATGAACTGACGCTGGAATTTCACCATGCCAAGGCGAGCCCGATGAACGCGCAGAATATGGGCTTTCCGATTATCCCCAAGCATATTTACGGGAAGGCCGACGAGCTGGTTAACGATCCTACTATGTCACGCAGCGACTACTATGTTCATTTGAGTCGTAAAGGTGTGGTTGGGGCCGGGCCGTACAAATTTGTTGAATGGCGGACGAATGATCGGGTGGTCGTGGAGCGCTGGGAGGATTTCCCCTATGAGCGCCCCCACTTCGCGCGGCAGATACTCAAGGTTCAGCCGGATCGCAACATTGCCTTGTTGATGTTCAAGAGCGGGGACCTTGATGAAATCTGGCTGACTCCGAAGCAGTTCGCCACGCAGAGTAATGATGAAGAGTTCAAGGAACACGGAGTAAAAGGGTACTACACGCGCCGGATGTTCGCGTATATCGGCTGGAACATGGACGGCAGCAATCCATTTTTCGAGGATGTCCGGGTACGGCAGGCTATGGCTTATGCCTACGATACTGACAGGGTGCTAAAGAACGTTACGTACAATTTGTACACTGAATCGAACGGTATTTTTGATCCCGAACATTGGGCGCACAACCCGAATACGAAACCGATTCGTTTCAATCTTGACAGGGCTGCGGAATTGCTCGATGAGGCTGGCTGGCTCGTGGATGACGAAGACGGCTGGCGATACAAGGAGATCGATGGCACGAAAGTGAAGTTTGAGTTCGACATGATGATGGCCAATTCGTTCAGTTACTCCATTCCGATGGTCGATACGCTGCGGGACAATCTGAAAAAGATCGGCGTATCGTTTACGTTTGTCACGATTGAGAATGCCGCATTCGACAACCGTTATCTCTCGCACGATTTCGAGTCTATTGTCAGCGTGTGGGAAGTGACGAATGATCCGTCTCAGTGGCGCAATCACTTTCACACGGATGAGTATGACGGCGGGCGGAATGTGGGCGGATACAGCAACGCGCGTGTGGATGAGCTGATGGATCTGAGCCAGAGCAGTTATGATCCTGAGGTACGGGCGCCCTACTTCCGTGAAATGCAGCAGATCATCTATGACGAGCAGCCGCACCTGTTCATGTGGAATTATACGATGCTTCACGGATTCAACAAGAAACTGCGCGGGATTAACTTCTCCCCAGCCGGTGTATTTCTGTACGGTCCCGCTGAACGGGCCTGGTGGTTCCCGAAAGAGACAGCATCGAATGAATAGAAGCTGAGGACCCGCCAACTGATGTTTCGATATATTCTGCGCAGATGTCTCTCCGGTGTGGTGACGCTATTGGGCATAACGTTCGTTACGTTCATTGTCGTATCGTTGGCTCCTGGCGATCCTGCTGAAATGGAAGTCGCGCGGATGCAGGACGGCAAGGTTTCTGACGAGCTTTATCAAAAGATTCGCGAATACTACAACCTCGACAAGCCGATGCCTGTACAGTACGCGATGTGGCTGGGGCGAATCGTGCGCGGGGACATGGGAAATTCCTTTCACACAGGGATGAATGTTTCGCGCACGATTGGCGACGCGATGATTCCGACGATCTCTGTGGCTATGTTGTCGATTTTTTTGACGTATCTTATTGCGGTACCGATAGGGATTTTCAGCGCGGTGCGGCAGGGATCACTGTTTGACAATATCGCGAGTACGGTGGTGTATATGCTGTATTCGGTGCCGCCGTATGTGATCGGGATGCTGTTGATTTTGTATTTCGGTGTGCAGCTGGAGTGGCCGTTCCGAGGGATTGTTTCTGACAACTACGACGAACTTTCGACTTTCGGGAAGATGCGCGATGTTGCTTTCCATTACGTCCTCATTACAACGAGTTTCACGGCTGGGAGTCTCGCCTATTACTCGCGATTCACACGTCAGAATCTGCTCGAGGTAACGCGGAATGACTACATTCGAACGGCGCGGGCGAAGGGCCTTCCTGAGCATGTTGTGATTTTGAAACACGCTTTCCCGAATACGCTGATACCGCTTATTACGCTAATGAGCCTTACCTTTCCCTTTATTCTGAGCGGAAGTGTGATTATTGAGACGATGTTCAGCTGGCCGGGACTGGGTCGGCTCTTCTATGACTCTGTGATGCGGCGTGATTATCCGACGGTTATGGGACTCAGCGTTATTACGGCGGTTCTGGTGCTGGTGATTACACTGCTCGCCGATCTGGCTTATGCGCTGGTAGATCCGAGGGTGACGTATGACTGACTCCTCCATCCTTGTAAAAAAATCGCCCGGATTCTGGCGTGTAGCGTGGCGGCGATACCGTACGCACAAGCTGGGGATGATCGGTCTTGCGATCGTGCTGTCGCTGTTTGCGACGGGTTTTTTTGCGCCGATGCTTGCCAATGACGA
>DTSJ01000124.1:1716-4317 GCA_012965445.1 Candidatus Hydrogenedentota bacterium | reverse complement strand
CCGGGCAGATCGAAGCAGAGGGTGTTGCCTCCAACTTCGGCGATATGGGCCATGGCGGAAACCATTACATCGAGACCGGCGCCGCGTTCGCCAGCGTCGGGCACCTGGATCGCTTTGAGGGTAAAGTTTTTGTCGTTGGTCAGGCCCTTATAGAGGACGCCGTCGCGCACCTGGAAGTCATCTTTTTTGTAAGTATCGCTAGCGGTGGCCGGGGTTGTGGCGACAAGCATGAGAATGACCAACAGGCTGACGGTGTGGGTGGCGAAACGTTTTGCAATTGAGCCCATGGGTATTCCTTCTCGTTGTCATTGTATAAGGATAATTACTATATCAGAAGCGTCGCGCCTGTCACATTAGAGGAAGTCATCGATTTGGTCGGCGATGGATTGGTCTAACCGCGCGACATAAGCGAGGGCGTATTCTTTGAGATCGAGGCTGTCGTCGACGATGAGGGGCTAAGGTCCATGTCAAAAACGGCCCGGGAGGCGTTATCATTTTCGTGGGGATCGAGGTAGTGTAATGCTCGCCTAAAAGTGGACAGTTGAACCGAGAAATCATGCAGTTTGATGTTACTTTTGAGGTTAATGAGCGATTGTGTAGTACTACCTGTGCTTCGCAAATATTCATCCGCACTGATATCATTGAAGTTTCTGTTTTCGTCATGTAGGCTTTTCTGGATGTCCAAATTCATTCAAATTTACTGATAAAGCCGAAAGCACGGTCAATAGGGGAAAGTTCCGATGCAACGCAATCGCAATCGGTAATCTGATATCTAAGTGACAAGGAGAACAAGTTATGGGTGATACGGGAAAGAAGGACAAAGGGAAAAAAGAACAACAGAAAAAGGCCAAACGTACTCCGAAGGAAAAACGAAAAGATAAGAAGGATAAGAAGAACAAGAAATAGATAGTTGGCGTGCCGGTCGGCGAACAAATAAATGCGAACGACAGAGTTTTTTGACCCTACGACCGAGATTTGATGCAGAATTTATGGCGAGAATCAGTTCGACGCGTATCTAAACACCGCCACGATCTTTCCTCTCTTAACTCTTCGCCTTCGATACAAGATTCTGGACAACCAGCCATTCTCCGAAACGATCAATCCAACGGTCGGTCGGCAGGTTCTGAGTCTTCATGCCAAAACCATGCCCGCCTTTCGCATACAGATGCAGTTCAGCAGGCTTTTTTGCGGCAATCCATTTGCTGTACAAGCTGACGCTGTGCGGAGTCAGACCCAGCTGATCGTTCGTTGCCGCCGTTAAGAACATTGGCGGCGCGTTTTTCGGAACATCCTTGGATTCTAAACCGTCCATGTCCCCAAGATAGGCATATATTGGAGCTACAAAATCAGGCCGAGTTTCCGACGAATTCTCCAATGCAAGCGCGACTGCAATCGTACCTCCCGCAGAAAACCCCATGATCCCTATTCGATTCGATTTCACGCCCAGTTCCTCGGCGTGGCTTCGTACATATTCGATAGCCGTCGCACCGTCCGCCACTGCCAGCGGAAGTATCATCCTCATGTCCTTCTTCAGTTGTTCTGGCTTACTGTTCTTTTGCAACATGTCCTTCACCCCGTCCTCGCCAGTGGGGACCAGTCGATATTTCAGTACAAAGGCGGTGATGCCTTGCTCGTTCAACCAATCTGCAACGTCGACGCCTTCACTGTTTATTGAGAGAGCATGAAAACCGCCACCGGGACATACGATTACCGACGTTCCATTTGCCTTGTCCGGTTTGTAAACCGCGAGCGTCGGATGGACAACATTCGTGACGACTTCCGTTCGGAAGATGTTTGAAAAGAATTCATTTTCTTCGTGAGTCCACTCTTCTGAACCCGGCGCTGCACCTTCGTAAAGAGAAATGACTTGCTGAGCATGTGCTGTCGCTATTGTACAAAACAAAATTGCAAATACCGCTACCGACTTGTTTAACATTATGTTGACCTTTCTTACAGAGTGGGTTCAGTTCTTGCGGGTGTTATTTTTATGGCCTGCAGCTTTTGGTCAATAGTAACACGCCACTATTGAATTTTGGTCGAATGATAGATTTGCCGATATAGTAGCGGAATTCGCCTCCAAATCAACGTACTTGCTTGGTTCGGGGCGTTTTTCAGGTTAGGCTGAGTTTTTTGACCCTACTGGTAAATCGTCCGACTTACTTAAAGTCTTCACCCATCCCCGAACGGTCCAATCTTCCAAGCCCTGCTGCCGCGCGGCCTCAGCATAGGAATTCCCACGTTGCGTCAAGAGCTTTGCCGCCTCAAGCTTAAAATCCTTACCATACTTCTTGTACTTCCGAGTAATCTCACTGCCTCTCTTCAAAGAGTGATAGTATAACTCGGATCGATAGTCCACTTTTAGGCGAGCATTGCATCAGCATTTTGGCCACGACTAACAAACGGATCTTAGAGGTATACGTATGTCTCATTATTTTCGTCACACCGTGACGAGGCGCCAATTCCTCGGCGCTATGGTAGGAGCGTCATTTGCTCTTCCCGCGTGGTCTCGGAACAACGCGAACGCTTCGCCGTTGCGGTTCGGACTCATTGCAGATGTGCACAAGGACATCATGCACGATGCCGATTCACGCCTCGGTGCGT
>DTSJ01000124.1:0-1706 GCA_012965445.1 Candidatus Hydrogenedentota bacterium | reverse complement strand
ATTTATCGACGCGATGAAGGAAGCCAAGGCAGACTCGATTCTTCAGTTGGGAGACTTCTGTACGCCCAAAGAAGAGAATATAAATTTCCGTGCTATTTTCGAGCGTTTTGATGGGCCGCGATATCACGTTTTGGGAAACCATGAGACGGATGGCGGTTTCGAGCGGGCGGATGCCGTGAAATTTCTGGAAATGCCTGCACGTTACTATGCCTTCGACCTACATGGATTTCATTTCGTGGTGTTGGATGCGAATGACGTGCCAGACGGGCATCGGTCTGGCTATCCAAGTCATATTGCTGCGGACCAGGTTGAGTGGCTAACGGACGATCTGGCAAGCACTGATTTAACCGTCTTTGTATTTGTCCACCAGAGTCTGGAACGTGAATCAAGTGTTATTGGCGATGTCAAAGTGCGGAGAGTATTGGAGGAGGCGCGTACACCGGATGGGATCAGGAAAGTGGCAGCCGTTTTCAACGGACATCACCATATCGATCATGCCCGAGTAATCAATGGCGTCCCCTATATTCACGTTAACTCTGCATCCTATTTTTGGCTGGGCGGTGAGCAGTTCCAGCACCAGAGCTACAGCAAAGAAATCCACAGCCAATACCGAAATATTCGAAATACGTCGCCGTACAAAGAGCCGTTGTATACAATTCTAACAATCGACCCCGAACGGGGCAGTTTTTCAATGTCCACCGCGGAGACCGATTGGCAAGGCCCTTCACCGAAAGAACTCGGATTTGAACGTGGGGATATGGTTTCTAAGGGTTGGGTCACGCCGAAGATTTCAGGCCGGTCTATTGCATTTTAGTGTGTGCGAGTCATCTTTAGGAACGTTTTGAGGGTGTTATTTTTACAGCGGGCGGCTTCTGATCAATATTGAAATGCCTTTTGGAAGTTTTGGCCTGATGATAGATTTCGATGTGACGTAACTGAATCCACCATCATACTCAAGATTCTCAGCATTCTCAGTTTACATTTTGGATATATTTTGGGTTAGGCTGAGTTTTTTGACCCTACGATATGAGTAAGGCGTTTTCGCATGGAATAGAATCTCGCTGAGGAAGCAGCGACCCATGAAGTTCCGGTAGCGCGCTACACTGGGGGTGTAGAGGTCGGAGGTTCAAATCCTCTCGCCCCGAGCATCAGGCGATGATTTTTTGAACTACATTCCCTGCAACATCGGTGAGGCGAAAATCACGGCCCTGAAATCGATACGTGAGTCGTTTGTGGTCGATACCCAGTTGGTGGAGCATCGTTGCGTGGAAATCATGAACGGTAACAATATCTTCGACCGAATTGTATCCCAGTTCATCGGTTGCTCCGTGCGTGATGCCTGGTTTGATACCGCCACCCGCCATCCACATCGAAAAGGCGTTTTTGTGGTGATCTCTGCCCGGCGCACCTTTATTTTCCTGAACCATCGGCGTACGCCCAAACTCTCCAGACCATACGATGAGCGTGTCGTCCAGCATGCCACGCTGTTTCAAATCATTCACGAGGGCAGCCGTCGCTTGATCGCAATGCCCGGAGCATATATTCATGTACTTCTCTAGGTCGTTATGGTGGTCCCAACCCCGGTGGTATAACTGGATGAATCGAACCCCACGCTCCGCCAGACGGCGAGCCAGCAGGCAATTGAAGCCAAAGCTACCGTCGGCACCTTCGACACCATACGAATCGAGTATGTGCTTGGGTTCAAC
>DTSJ01000123.1 GCA_012965445.1 Candidatus Hydrogenedentota bacterium | reverse complement strand
CATGCTCGCAAGCCTACACTTATTGATTCCCATGGATCGTCGGCTTCTCAGGGCAATCTTGAAAAATCATGTTTCTACGGAATCAGGGAGCAGCACATTGGCGGAAGCGGCGACCAAACTGTTAATCGTATGCAGTTGCGGGCAGAAAATGAAGGTCCCTGCAAGTACCGTCGGAAAAACGGTTAAGTGTGTCAATTGCGGCGACGCGATAGTAATTTCGGCCGAACAGGAATCTCCCGCCCCCGATCCAATTCCAGCGAACTTCGAAATTCCTAATTCTCCGAATTCGGCTGCGCCTCCAATGCCCGCTCTTGACGATGCTACCGATCTGCTCGTGAACAGCGGAATGGTGGACCAAGCAATGTTGGACGACGCTATGCTCGTCCAGCGTGATCTTCCCGGCACTACATGGTCGATCCTGATGGATATGGGATGTCTGGATTCAGATGCCTTTCATGAACTTTTGTCCAAAGAAGAAGGCATCGCGAGCATCGAACTGGATAATTATAGTGTGCCAGACGATGTGGGATTTATTCTTCCGGAGAATGTGGTACGGCAGCACTTCGTGGTCCCAGTCGATAAACTTGGCAAACTCCTGACCATGGCGATGGTCTGCCCGCGCGATAAATCCGTCATTAAAGAAGCCGAGAACATCACTGGACTGCGCGTAAAGACGATGCTTTGTACATATAACGCAATGCGGGACACGATCAAATCGATGTTACCCTATTCCAACGTCGAAGGGGACGATTCGATCACGCTGGGTCTCGCAAAGGAATTCGAGAAGCAACTCAATGATCGAATTATTGCGCGACGGGTGTTCCGTCAGCACAGCCTGCCCCCTTCGAGTACTGAAATGTCGCAGATTGACGGTACCCCAGGGGATGACATCGTTCAACTGGCACAGGTTGCCTCGAACAACCCCGTCTTTCTCGGAAAAGTCTTACATCTAGCAAACTCGGCCGCGTACGGATTCTCTGGACATATTACCTCTTATGCCCAGGCTGCCGCACTTCTGGGACCAGAAGCACTACGTACCGCTATGCACAGCGACGAAATGATCGACTACAAGAAGCAACATAAGACCTACGACATCGGAAACCATCTTCAACGATCACGCTTCTGCGCGATGGCTTGTCAAGCGCTCGCGAACGAGCTTGAATCTGCGGACTCTGATACAGCATATTCGATCGGTCTTCTGTTCGAGATTGGGCGACTGGTTCTGCTTCAAGCACTGCCCAACGGCTATGCAATGGCTACGCGCGATGAAATAGGAGGCGATCTCCACAAAATCGAAAGCCGTCTGTATCAATTTACGCACACAGAAGCAGGATACTACATGCTGCGCAAATGGAACCTGCCTCACTCGATACTTGAGCCTGTTCGGTTCCAGGTAGAACCGGAGAACTCTATTCAACAGCGTGTCCTCTCCAATGTCCTCTTTCTGGCTGTCGTGATGACGAAGGCTTATGTGAACAACGAGCCTCTCCATATACGGACAGACGAAGAAAACGCGCTCCACTTGCTCAAGATGCCAAGGGAGACGTATGAGTCAGTCTTTCAGGCAATCTGCACCGCCTTTCAGCAGAAGACTCAGGCCGGTTAACCCGAATACGGCTCGACCCAGGGGAATTCGGAAGACATTTTCGCTTAAATGGACGACTCTCCGTCAAAAGCCGTTAATGTCTTAATGATTTTACTTGAGCCGATAGTTCACAAAAGGTTATGATATGAACTAAGTGGCTTCCATTTCCAACAGTACGACCATCAAGGCCACCCTCTTCCAGCGACAGAACATCAATACGAACCAATGAACATAAGGGATCAACTATGAATATCGCAGTTCTCATCAAGCGTGTCCCGGACACCGCATCCGTGTTCAAAATCGGCACCGACGAAAAATCGGTGGATACAAGCGGCCTCAAATTTATCGTTGGCCCCTATGACGAACACGCTCTCGAAGAAGCAATCCAACTCAGAGAAGCCGGCAAAGCAGAGGAAGTCGTTGCGGTTACTATGGGTATGGACGGCGCACAGGAAACCATCCGCACGGCTCTCGCCATGGGTGCTGACCGGGCGCTCTTTATCAAAGATGTCGACGGAACCAGCTGCAAGGGTACATCTGAAGTTCTCGCGGCCGCACTTAAGACCGAAGAATTCGGACTCATTTTTGCCGGCAAGCAGGCAGTCGACGACGATGCCTCGCAAGTCCCCGAACGCGTCGCGGAAATTCTCGAAATTCCGCACGTTTCGGTCGTCACGAAACTGGAAGTTGGAGACGGTTCTGCAGTGGCAGTGCGTGAAATTGAAGGCGGCAGCCATACCGTCGAGTTTCCGCTTCCAGCACTGTGTACAATTGAAAAAGGGATCAATACACCACGCTACCCGACACTGCCGAACATTATGAAGGCGAAGAAAAAAGAGATCAAAGAATTGTCTCTCGGCGATATCGGCCTGAGCGATGACCAGATTGCTTCGCAGCTGGTGATAGAAGGTATGTCCCTGCCCCGACAGAATCGCCTGAACAATATTCTCGAAGGCGAGATCGCTGAGTGCGTAGACCAACTTCTAAACAAACTCCGCCAGGACGAAAAAGTCCTCTAACTCGACACCTCACAAATAGTCACATCTACACAAGGAGTTTCCCATGAGTGTATTGGTATTACTTGAACAACGCGGCGAATTAAAAGCCTGCGCCCTGGAAGCGGCTACCAAAGCCCGCGAGATTGCAGAAAAATCCGGCATGGATCTGAACGCTGTCTTCATCGGACGCGCGCTCGAAGGCCAAGCCGACCAGCTCAGTGGTTTCGGAATCAAAAAACTTTTCGCGTACGAAAACGAAAACCTGACGCATTACTCCAGCGACGGTTACGTGCCGATCGTGCGCGATCTCGCTCTGGAACTCGATGCGAAAATCATCATCGGCTCCGCATCAGCGCTCGGTAAAGAATTCTGCGCCTCAGTCGCTGCACGCCTCGGAGTCGAACTCGTCCAGGACTGCGTCGCCGTCGAATGGAATGACGGACTTGTCGCACAAAAGCCCGTTTACGCCGGTAAAGTCGTCTCCGACGTGCGCATCAACTCTGTCCCGGCAATGCTATCAATTCGCCCGAACGTGATTCCCGTTGAACGAAGCGGCGACGACGCTCCCGAAATCGTCAATCGCGAAATGCCGCAGCTCGACCTGCGCACAGTTATCAAAGATGTCGCAGAATCCGCAGCCGGAACAATCGAACTCACCGAAGCAAAAATCATTGTGTCTGGCGGACGCGGGCTCGGCGGCCCGGAACACTTCCCGCTACTGCAGGAATTGTGTGACGTGCTTGGCGCCGCCCTCGGCGCAAGTCGTGCCGCGGTCGACGCCGGATGGATTCATCATTCTCACCAGGTAGGCCAGACCGGTAAAGTCGTCAGCCCGGACCTCTATATTGCATGCGGTATCTCAGGCGCGATCCAGCACCAGGCCGGTATGCGCACCTCGCGCACCATCGTCGCTATCAATAAAGACCCCGAAGCCAATATCTTCAAACTTTGTGATTACGGAATTGTCGGAGATCTCTTCGATATCGTCCCCGTTCTCACCGAAGCAGCAAAGAAGGCTCTGGCATAACACTCCGAATAACTGGAAGGGTTCGCGAAAATGGTCTCAATCATCACCCTGTGGTTCTTGTTAATCGCGGCGAACGCCATTTTCATTCGACGAATCTTCCTGATCTATAGGCTCGTGAACCTCGGTACCGGCGAACTCGGCCTGGACCGGCTTCCTGGACGTATCAAGGACGTTCTCGTCAAAGGCTTCGGGCAAAAGCTCGTGATTCGCGAACCTTCCGGCTGGTTTCACTTCTTCATTTTCTGGGGATTCTGGGTATTGACTTTCGGCACCACTGAAGGACTTATCCGCGGCCTGTTCCCGGGACATTTCACCTTCTCCTTCCTCGGCCCAATTTACGCCTTCATGAACACCTCCGCAGATCTCATCGGCGCAATCGTAATGTTCGCACTGGCCATGGCCCTGTACCGCCGCTTCGTCATCAAGCCCAAGCGTCTGGAAGGCCCACTGTCCCATCAAATGGACGCGCTCTTTATCATCAGCCTCATCGGACTGCTCATCGCAGCCTTCTATAGCATGAGCGTTCTCGTTGTGCGGCCCGGTTTCATGCCGATCACAGGGTTGCTGCGAGGCATTTTCCTCTCTGGCGAGGCAGCGGAATCCATAAAAGAGGCAGGCACCCTATTTGCCGTATTCGAGTGGATTCACAACATCATCGTACTCGCATTCCTCGTCTATATCCCCTATTCCAAACATCTGCACGTGGTAACCGCCCTGCCGAATCTCTTCTTTCGCGACGACT
>DTSJ01000122.1 GCA_012965445.1 Candidatus Hydrogenedentota bacterium | reverse complement strand
ATTGCGTGCTTTGGCTGGAACGTCATTCATTCGTTTGCCGTCGATCAACAGATCGCCGCCGCTGATCTCCTCAAGCCCGGCAATCATGCGCAGCGTGGTCGACTTTCCGCAGCCCGACGGCCCTACCAGAACCAGAAACTCCCCGTCGGGAATCGTAAGGTTAAAGCCGTCAAGCGCCCGCACATTTCCTGGATACTCCTTAGTGACCCCTTGTAACACTACCTGCGCCATATAAGTGTACCTTTTTTTTCACATTCCTTGCGCCTTCCAAAAATAATATAGAAGCCAACGAACTGAATCAACCTGCAATCGATTCTCCCACAGAAATTTCTGTTTGCAAATTGCTATGAACATAGATAAACTTCTCCTTTCAATCAATCTTGAATCGTATGAGAGGGTAGGATCAATGAAAGTTCAAGGCTTGCTGTTCGCGTGTTGTCTGGGTATGTCGCTCGTTTTGGCATTGGCGTTTACCATCGAAGAACGACCCGCGGTCAAAGTCCTCGATATCGAATCCGGGGAGACGTCAATATCTTATCGCGGTCATGGAGTCGCCCATCCCGACTATGCAACCCTCCTCAGAGGCGAATCCGGCAAGGAACGCCATGAACACATTCTCTGGCTCGGGTGGTTTTTCGGCATACTCGTTTCCACACTGTTTGTCGCATGCCTCGCATTTGGTGCAAGAAGAAACGATGTCGTCGGCCCAATCAAAGTCCCAATAGCCATCGGAGGGGTAATCTATCTCATCATATGGACGGTCATGGTATGGACGTATCGTGACTATATGAACGGAAGCATGGACGGGAGGTTCCTCGCTCTTCCTATTCCCCTCGCATGGATGGTCTACGGGTTCTGGCTCTTTCCGGCATTCTTCATCGTATTGTTCGTCGTGAAATACGAAGAATATTTCTGGGACGAAGAAAGTGAATCCAAATTCAAAGAGATTCTGGAGGCAAAAAAACGCCGTGAAGAAGGAGCGGGTCGAGGCGGTGGCTAAAACGCTTGGACTTAGTGATCTTCTTCAGCGGAAGCCGAGGGCTCTTTCCGGTGGTGAGCGACAGCGTGTGGCACTTGGTCGTGCGATTATCCGAAATCCACAGGTTTTTTTGTTTGATGAACCCTTGTCGAATCTTGATGCACAGCTTCGGGTCCAGATGCGTGCGGAAATTGGACGACTTCACAATCGACTGAAGACCACAATGATCTACGTGACGCATGATCAGGTTGAGGCCATGACGATGGGGGATCGAATCGTTGTAATGCTGGATGGCGTGATTCAGCAGGTCGCGACTCCGACCGAGCTGTACGCGAAGCCGGTTAACAAGTTCGTCGCGAGGTTCATCGGCAGCCCGCCGATCAATCTTCTGGAGGGAACGATCAAAGAAATGGATGACGAACGTTATTTTACAGGCCCGGGCGGAATTCGATTGACCTTTCCGGAGGAGATATCCTCGGTATTGGACAACCACATTGATAAAACGGTCACGCTGGGTATTCGACCTGAGTCGCTCTCTCATCCCAAGGCGGGGGATCGCGAGGGGGTATCGTCTGTGCGGGGCAACGTGGAGATTGTGGAGCCGCTTGGCGCTGAGACTTATGTTCATCTGAGCGTGGGAGAGACGATGATCTCGGCTCGTTTGGCTGGAGACCAGATTCCTGAGGTGAACACTCCGTATACGGTTGACGTGGATACTACCAAGATTCATCTTTTCGACACAGATTCTGAACGAGCAATTCTGGTTTAGCGGCGACGGTTTACCTGGAGTAAGGACGAGGTATGCGAATTCAAGTTGTGGGCTCTGGAAGCTGGGGACTTGCCCTGGCACGATTGCTTGCCCTTAATGGACAAGATGTAAGCGTGTGGTGCCGGGAAGAAGACGATCCGGATTCACTGCGCGAGACCCGGGAGAGCCCGATATTTCTGCCGGGCGTGAAGATTCCCGAATCGATTGACATCGTGACTGAAACGGACCCTTCTGTTGAGATAGCTGTGCTTGCGGTACCGTCGCACGTGATGCGCATGGTTGTGGAACAACATCCTTTCTCGCCCGAAACGATCCGTGTCAGCGTCGCCAAGGGCATCGAGAATGAAACGCTGCTTCGGATGGATGAAGTGATCCACGAGGTCAGCGATCCGTGTCCTGTGGTCGTATTGTCGGGGCCGAGCCATGCCGAAGAGGTTGCGCGCGAACTGCCGGCCTCGGTGTGCGCAGCAGGGACGGATGGTGATGCCTGCTCGACAGTGCAGCAGGCATTTCAATGTTCGTATTTTCGGGTGTACACCACACCAGATGTTATTGGTGTCGAACTTGGAGGTGCGCTCAAGAATGTGGTTGCGATTGCTGCGGGGGTGAGCGATGGGTTTGCCCTGGGTGACAACGCCAAGTCCGCGCTTATCACGCGTGGACTGGCGGAGATGTCCCGTCTGGGAGTAGCGATGGGTGCCGATGCACAGACCTTTTCTGGACTCAGCGGCATGGGGGATTTGGTGACGACCTGTTTAAGCAAGCATTCGCGCAACCGCGCGGTGGGTGAGCGCCTTGCGCAGGGAATGAGTGTTGAGGAAGCCCTTGCGGCCTCGCCGATGGTTGCCGAAGGAGTTCGCACCACGCGATCAGCGTATGCCCTCGCTGAAAAATACGGAGTGGAGATGCCCATTACGCATCAGGTTTACGGTGTGTTGTTTGAAGGGGCGGACCCTAAGGCGGCCGTGACCCGGCTGATGGCGCGGGATGCGAGACCGGAACAGGGGTGAGGCTTTGTCGCGCAAGAAAATACTGGTTACGGGTGCTTCTGGCTTTGTCGCGGGAAGCGTACTCTATTTCGGTGCGGAAGAATACGAGATTCATGCTATTTCTCGCGGCAGGTCATTGTACGAGCATGAGAATGTTCATTGGCATACCCTCGGCATCGAGGACCATGTCGGACTGTCGGTACTCTTTGAGGGACTTCGCCCTGATGCGATCATTCATACTGCGGCCTTTGCCGATATTGACTATTGTGAACAAAATCGTAGTATCGCGAATGCGGTGAATGTCGATTACACAGAGCGTCTGGCGGAACTTGCTCGGCAGCATCAGGTGCGGATGGTATACGTTTCCACTGACAACGTGTTTGACGGATTTTGCGAACTCTATACGGAATCAAGTTCCGCTGAGCCGATCAATTACTATGGTCATACGAAGTTGGAAGCGGAGAAGATCGTCCTGAATACTGTTCCTGACTCCATTGTCTGTCGATTGGCATTGGTGATGGGTTTTCCGGTCATTGGCGGGGGCAACTCGTTTTTGGCGCGGATAGTGGCGAAATGGGATGATGGTGAATCGGTTGGAGTGCCGGACAACGAAATGCGTTCACCGATAGATGTGGTTACAGCGGGGCGCGCACTTCTTGAACTCGCGACGACGGAAACGCGGGGGGTGATATTGCTTGGCGGACTCGACCGCTTGCGGAGGTTCGACCTGGTCAGACGACTTGCTGAAGGTCTTGGGTACGATCCTGGACTTGTTCATGTTTTTGATCCGATCAATCTAGATGGTCGCGCGGACAGGCCTGAGTCGGTATTGTTCGATATGAGCTATGCGCAGAACGTACTAGAGACACGGATAGTATCGCTGGACGATGCGATTGCGCAGATAGAGCCCTTCAAGCCTAGGGGCTAGATTGATATAGAGTGCGTTATGATTTTCGATTGCGCTCTGTGGTCGCTTTCGATCGGTTGTACCTGCCCTTTGTGCGCGGAGATTTTCCGTCCGTATCCGTTCCCCGTTCTTTGCCGCCTTTGTATGTGTTTGTCACCGAGTAGGATGTTGGCCGCACGACGACAACGATATACAGCAAGGTCAAGGCGACAATCATTTCGAAGTATAGAAGTCCGCCAGGGTTGTACAAGGATTTATCGAAGAAATTCTGAGTTAGTGGATTATTCGGTGAGTCGTAGGATAGCGCACCCAGATTTTCCAAATCCGGTGCCTGAGAGTTATACCAGGCGATCACCTGTACGACGGCATAGATGATGTAGTGTGCAAGAACAATGTAGAGCATGTATTCGATGGAATGAAAAATTATCGGCGCGGATTTCTTTTGATATATAACCGCGAGTGAAATCAGTATGATTGCTGCAACGACAGCCACTGCCACATTTTCCTTCACGTAAGTAATGATTGGTTCCACGAACGGATCCTTATACCCAAGCATAATTTGTTGCTGACAAATTTCATATTAACTATAGATAATTCTGCCCGAGTTGTAAAGCGAAATTATTTGAATCACGTTTATTCTTAGCGTAGAAAGCAGGACGGCATGGCGCGTTGTCGCGCCATGCCACAATTAGGTGAGTAAGCCTGTAAGCCGAGTTCTGTCTAGAGCGATTGCTCAGAGATGGCCATTCATCTAGGATCAGCGTCGCCACTGATCTCAAGCTTCCTACCCGGGAACAGCGCGGACCACGCTAATGCTCCCCTATTTGGAATTGCTCCGAGTGGGGTTTGGCAAGCCGGCCTGTTGCCAGACCGCTGGTGCGCTCTTACCGCACCATTTCAACCTTACCGGCCCGATCAAAAGATCGGGCTTAGGCGGTATATTTTCTGTTCCACTTTCCGTCGGGTCGCCCCGCCTTGACGTTATCAAGCACTCTGTCCTGTGGAGCCCGGACTTTCCTCGAAATCCGAGGGATTTCGCGACCATCCAGCCTACTCGGATTGACTGTAGCACATTTCGTATTCTTGTTGCAGGATTCCCGATTTTGTTGGATGTTCGTTTAAATTCGGGGGATTGAGCCATATCGAAGGTCGTGCGACGTGAAAATTATGGTGGCGGGTTGAAATCAGCTTGATTATCGGTAGAATATGTGTTAATCTAAGAATCGTAAAGACGTATTTTTGTGTGAGCTCTGTCACGTGACTTTAGCTTCGAAACGCGTTGTTACGTGGAATCATTTGAGTTGTAGACCCACAATAGAAATGAGGACGACCATCATGAGTCCAAGAACCAGTGCTAATCCGGCAGAGTCTGTCAAAATGACGGTAACCTTACCACGTGAAGTGGCCGCTTTTTTACGATGGAAAGCGGAGGTTGAGGGTATGAAACGCGATGAGCTTTTGCGTAAGATAATCGTTCATTATGCCAAAAAACTTCGAAAAGAGGATTTTCGAACTCCTCCAATCGAATAGTAGATTTGGTCGCGAGATTATCGTCTTGTATCCTCTAGAGTTTGAGGGGTAGTTCTTTGTTGAATTGCCTCCCTGTTTTTGATACTCTATGGGACCGTTTTTTCTTTTGAGTACTGCTTCGTGCAGTCGTTTAACATTCTTCCGGAGGTTTTCAGAGTGAGTACCTATGTCCCCAAAGCGGGCGATATTAAAAAATCATGGGTCATTATTGACGCAGAGGATAGAGTTCTTGGTCGTGTTGCGGCTGAGGTGTCGCGCTTGCTGCGGGGTAAACACAAGCCGCAGTACACGCCTTATCTCGATTGCGGTGACAATGTAATTATCATCAATGCCGAGAAGGCACGAGTGACCGGAGCAAAGTTCACGGATAAAGTTTACTATCGACATTCCGGGCATCCGGGAGGCCTCAAGGAGGTCACTTACGGTGCTATGCTGGAGAAACACCCAACGCGAGCGATGACGCTTGCTATCAAGGGAATGTTGCCGCACAATCGTCTTGGCCGCGGGTTGGCTCGCAGTGTCCGGATATATGCGGGATCGGAACATCCGCACGGATCACAGAATCCTGTGGTTCACACTTTTTAAGATATCAGCAAAGAGAGGTAGAATTCAGTGTCAATTGATAAAGCAAGCGGCGAGATAGTCGCAATAGGTCGTCGCAAAGAATCGGTCGCTCGGGTGCGCATTAAACCGGGTTCTGGAAATATAGTTGTGAATGGCCGGGAAATTCGGGAATATCTTGGGCGTGATGTGCTGGTGATGACGGCGAAGCAGCCTTTTGAAGCCACGGAGTTGAATTCGAGGTTCGATGTGCGTATTCGCTGCAATGGCGGCGGAAAATCTGGTCAGGCGGGCGCGATTCGGCTTGGTATTGCGCGGGCACTTTGCGAACATGACGAAAATCTGCGCGGGGTACTCAAAAAGGCAGGCTTTCTGACGCGCGACGCACGCGAAGTCGAGCGTAAAAAGTATGGGCAGCCTGGTGCGCGTAAGCGTTTCCAGTTCTCAAAACGTTAGGCCTTTTCGCCTGGATAGCCCGTAATCGAGCGAAGACGCTTGGTGCGAATAACTTGACCGGGATTGCAGGGTTTCCCAAAAATCCGATGTCTTAGGTCCGGTTCAAGTTATATAAACAAGAAAAAGTACAGTTTTAGCCACCGTCAAGAGTTCTTGACGGTGGCTTTTTGTATTAAGAAAGGCTGTTTTTAGGTCGATAATGGATTAGAAGGTGTGAATTTCGTTTTGAATTCGGAGATATCTTGGAATTTTGGCACAAATGGCCCGAGTTATAGGCAAAAAGTGGATTTTCGAGGTATACTTATATAAATGCTTGGATTTAAGGAGTGAATAGGGTTTGTCCCAAGGTTCGCAGCGTCCCCGAGTACGTGCAGCGGCGATAATTCAGCAGGATGAATCGCTCTTATTTGTCAGGCACCAGAAAGGTGAGGATACTTACTGGCTTTTGCCTGGGGGCGGTGTGCGATACGGCGAAACCTTGGAGTCAGCTCTGGTTCGTGAATTGAAGGAAGAGGTAACAATAGACATTGAGGTTGGAAATCTTGCGTTTGTTACAGATGCGATCTCGGACGATGTTGGAAGGCATTTGATCCAGTGTAGTTTCGAAGCGGAGATTGTGAATGGTGAGGTTAAGCTGGGAATTGACGAACGGGTGGTTGAGGTGCGATTTCAGTCAATCGCCGAAATAGAATTGCTTAACATACATCCGCCGATGAATGCGGAATTGATTGATGGAATGGGTAACGGATTTGCGCGGAAGCAACGGTATCTTGGCAACAGATGGTTAACGGTATGAATATTCAATACAGGCAAAAGGTGTAAAAATTATGCGCGTCGCGTTGTTAAACCTGATGTTCGGGACAGACTTTACGAAATCCGCTCGTTGGTTCGCATTCGTCTGCGGTGCCTGATGAAGTATTGCGCGATGCTGCCGACGATGTAGACGCTTATGCCAGGGGAGAGTTCGATTACACCATTCGAGATCTTGCGAACGGCACTTCATTGAAAGATTGTGAGGGGCTTTCCTGGTGGAATGACGGTGAAATTGTGACCAATCCTGAACGTCCTTACATTGAGAACCTGGATGGTCTTGCGTTTCCTGCATGGCATCATCTTGATATCAATGATTACCACGATGGTGCGAAGCTTTTTCCCTTCCTGACATCGATTACAGGACGTGGGTGCAGGTATCGCTGCAGCTATTTCCAGATACCGCAGGTTATGAACGGCCACCGATACAGGACGCGCAGTGTGGAGAATGTGGTTGATGAGATGGAGCATAACTTGAAGTTGTTCCCTAATCTCAAAGAAATCATGTTTGAAGATGATACGCTCACGATGCGTATTGCACGTGATCGCCTGATTGAGCTTTGCGAAGAAATCATTCGCCGCGAACTCCCGCTATTCTGGAGCGCGAACGCCCGAGTGGATCTCAATGATGTCGAAACGCTGAAGCTTATGAAACGGTCGGGCTGTCGCATGTTGTGCGTGGGATTTGAGTTTGGGAACCAGGAGATTCTGAATAACGTTAAAAAGGGCACGACCATCGACCAGATGTACACGTTTTCTGAGAATGCGCGGAAGGCGAAACTTCGAATTCACGGCTGTTTCATGTTCGGTGGACCCAATGAAACTGAGGCAACTGCCCGCGAGACGATTAAGATGTCTCAAGAGCTCAAGATCGATACTGCTCAGTTTACGGGTGTCGTTGCCTACCCGGGTACAACGTATTACGATTGGGCAAAAAAGGAAGGGACACTTATTCCTGAAAACTGGCGCGACTGGGTGGATGACGATTTTGAGCAGAAGGGTGTCGTTGATTTACCCGGTCTTTCGAAGGAGAAAATACAACCTCTGATCGACGAAGGTTTAAAGAACTTTTATCTGAGGCCTTCGCAAATGTGGCGAATGGCGGTCAATATAAGTGACTGGTCTGACGTGAAAGCGAAGTATCACGGACCGAAGAGTTTCCTGGGATATTTCAATGCCAGTTCCAAAAAGAAGAATTTCGTCGGATTTACCGGAAACAACTAGAAGGGAAATTGCTGAATGGCAACCGTGCACGAAGACAAGGACACGAAACAGCGGAACGGCTCAACGAGTGAACCTGTTGCTTCGCCATGGAGTTTTTGTCTGTTTAGTTCCAGAGCGAGCTGAAGCGTTTCTGCACTTTGGAACTTCCGTCGTGAATTGCGGCTTTGCTTTGAAGCACGGCGATCTTTTCCTCGTAGCCTTCGACACGTGAAGCAGCGATTTGGCTCTGAATGTCTGCCTTGATATTGGGGGGCAGGTTCTCGCGGAACTCGTATTGCGGCGCGCCGCTTGCGGAGGCGTTTTCATAGCTTCCGATGTGAGAACCGTCTATTGTGCTGAAGTATACGCTCCAGTTCCCGTTCATAAGGCATTCAGCCCATTTGAGGACGGTTGTACCGAGCTGGTCGTGTACGGGGATTTTTGCAAAGAAGTATTCTCGTGATGAGGAGATACCCAGTTCGGCCAGATAGAGGTCGGTATATTCGTTCATGAGTTGGGGTGTTACCCATTTTGCACGGGAAACTTTGTTGAAGAGATTTTCCACTTTGGAAAGTCGCATCCGATGGTCAAAGTGGGGGGGAGCCAGTGGGCTTCCGCCTTGAATCTGCACTGTCAGCAGTTCGACGTTGTGGGACAATGTATCCAAGGTGGCCTGTCGACGTTCGTTGGCGGTTTCCAGTTCGCCCACCATACCGGTGAGGCGATCATTTTCAAGTTTGAGTCCTTCGTGCTGTGCATTTGTAATGGTCGTTTCATTCATCAGATCTTCGAGTAATTCTGAAGCAGAAATAAATTCACCACTTTTGACTTCGATATCGTTTCGGATTTCACGAAGTTGGGCTTCGTCCGATTCAAGGGTGTCCAATACGGATGTCAGTTTCTCCGAGCTGCTAGTGATGTTATCCGTAAGCTGATCGTATTGTTGCTGGAGTGTATCGATCTGTTCCTGACTCAGGACGGTACCGCCTGATATCTCTGCCCGGAGTTTGCTGACGTCCCGATTGAGGCCGTCTACCTGTGTTTGCAGGGTTTCTGATTTATCTTTGTACTCATTTGGGACGAGGGGAAAATCAGCGGCTCGCCAACCGAACAGACCACCTCCAGCTCCGATCAGCAGCATGACCAGAGCGACAAGCGCGACCATTCCTTTACCCATTCCGCCGCCTTTTCCAGCTACACCGGGTACTGCGGCGATTTGACCGGGTTCCTGGGGCATACCTGTACCGGGAGAGAAATCGGGTACGGGAGTTCCGCCGCCCATGACGACGTCTGGTGTGGGAGCGGAGAACGCGTCATTGTCGAAGCCCATACCGGAATCGCCGCCTGTATCAAACATTGGCGTTTCCATGGCCTGAGTGGGAGCGGGCGTACCTGCGCCGCCAGATGAAAAGTCATCACTGGTGCCGCCGAAAGCACTATCGAACATTGGCGTTTCAATGTCTGAGTCTGGTCCAAGACCAATCTCGGGAGTCTCTGGTGAAAAATCGCTATCTGCTGCGAAGTCCTGGAATCCTAGACCGGAAGCAGGATCCGGTGTGTCCAATTCATTCGTGGGAGTATCGAATCCGCCTCCTGGCGTATCAATCTGAGGGCTTCCGGTATCTGGTGTATCCAGGTCCGAAGGTCGAACAGCGGGCGTATCCACTTTGATGTCTACGATTGGTGGTAAGCCGCCGACGCTGGCATTGTCACCTGGATCGCTGTCCATAGGTGGGAGACCCGCATCGGATTCACCTTCTGCCGAATCGAAATCGCTTAGCGGCGGCAGGTTGCCGAAGCCGCCATCATCGTCATCGCCACCTGTAAGAGCCCCGCCATCATCGTCATCGCCACCTGTAAGAGCGCCGAAATCGTCATCATTTTTGCCTGTATCGTCGGCCATGGTACATACCTCCACTTATGACAAGCACCGTAGTGCTGCAAATACCCACCTTCAGTTTCATGTCGATTGTAGCACGGGGTGGGGATCGTGTCAAGAAAGACCCCTGAGAGAGAGAGAATTTTGCGGGTTGGTCTCATTCAACAATTGGGTCGAATTCAGTGGAGAATGAGGGTCTTTTGGGGGCGTACGGATTGAATCGGACTAAATGCTAATTGCAAGAATTCTAAAGCTGCGCCTGAATCTGAGGTGCAAGCGACGGCTGAATTTCAATCGCCCTTTTGAATAGCTGTTGTGCCTGATTGGGGTCGCCTGAGTAGCGAAAACATTGCCCGAGTCCGTACAGTGAGAGGGCAACGATGTCGCGATTTGAATCCACTGGCGAGATTGTACTCAGTATCCCGAAATGTCTGGCTGCGTCGTTGTATTGTTTTCTTTCGAGGAAGATTTGACCCAACGAGAAGTGAGACTGGATTTCTTCATCCCAGAATTCGGACTCGCGCGCAGGATCGCGCGCCTTTTTTTCTTTGTAGAGCGTGATGACTTGTGTGTAGTGCCGTTTCGCACCGTCTTCATTGTCCAGCAGATCTTGATAGGTAACGGCGAGATTGAAATGGACTCGGGATGACTTGGGATTCTCTCTCAACGTTGCTTCATAAATTGATTGATTGCTGCGCCAATCCAGATTGCGTTCAATGCTTACCATTGCGAGAAATCCGCTCCATAGACAGATAATCGCTCCCACCACGAGTCGGTATCGGTTGTGGTATCCCGTTGGCATTTTTTCGGGAAGGCTATATAAAATTAATTCGAGGCACATCCAGAGAAATCCTCCCATGGGAACGTACATCCAATGTTCGGCCATAGGGGCGTTCAGGGGAAACAGACCTGAAATGGGAAGCCATGTCAAAAGAAACCAGGCTGCGGCGAGAAATATGCGGTATTGTTTTCGACGGAGCGCAACTCCGACGACGGACAGGCAGACCAGAAGAGACAGACAACCAATCGCGGTCGTTGTAAGGGTTGCGTTATCGAGTGTGCGTTCCATGTGGAGATGGGCGGGAGCGAAGAGGAGCTGAAGATAGTAGGCGAAGGATTGTGCTGTTTCGCCTACGCGTTCGATGATTGAGGTGTCGGGCGGTTGAGTGTCGGAACCGAAATTCAGCGGCCGATTTCCTGTTCTGAGAAATCCATATACGCTGAGTATGATGGCGGTACCGGCGAGCGCGGCCCATTGTATCGGGTACCATTTCTGATCGCAGGTTTTGTTGTATGCGAAATAGGCGACAGTGAGCAGGGCCGGAAATATGAACGAGCTTTCTTTACTCAACAGTGCAGCCGAAAAACAAAGGAGTACGATGGCGCCTGACAGCCAGGTATCTCCTTCTTTCGATTTTCGTGTTGCAAAGTAGAGTCCAGCAAACATGAATGCCGCGGACATCGAATCGGCTCGTCCACTGATATATGCCACGGCCTCCGTGTGAAGGGGATGGAGTACGTATATCATTGGAACCGCGGCATAAATGGTCACGGGGGCACTAAAATTTCGAAGTATCAGCATGAGGAAGAATGCCGCAAGGCAATGCCAGAAAATACTATCTATGTGGAAAATCAGGGGACTGAGTTCTGTTGTTACTCTGGTGCTCTCGTGAATGGTGGGTCCCGAGTATGAGAGCCAGAAATCGAGCATGAAGGAGGTTGCGAGCAGCGGCCGATAAAAGTTTCCCTGTCCTCCCGCATAGGCATGCTGGTCTTCCTTAAAGAGGCGCGGTAATGAGGATGGTTCCTGGACGCTTTGGTGCAGCAGTATTGAGGATGCGTCGTCCCATACGAACTCGCTGTTGAGCGTATTCGCATACACCAACATGCCCAAAGCGACGATTGCGAGACCGATGCGTCGGGTGTAATCGGTTTCCGTTTCCGGCATGTCTATCTTGAAGCGGCCTTCGTCAAAACATCGAAGGATTCGCCGGTCTCGACGTATTCAAAAACGATTCCCTGGCTGCTTCCAATAACATTGACAAAGCGAAGCCCGTGTAATACGTCACCCTGTTTCATGCTCTCGGTAATTGTTCGACCTTCGAGGGGAAAAGTCAATTGGAGCTGCGCAGTTGTTCGATTTGTCGCAGCGTCGTGCAGAATACCCTTGATGACCACGATCGGGCGTTTGAGTTCTGCTATGGAGCGGATGCGCTCTGCGTTAAACTTGTTCGATCCGGGATTGAGGATGCCGTGGATATCGGAGTAAACCAACACGAATGACCACAACTCGTTGTTGTAGGTCTGTCGAACCTTTGAATCCACTTTAAGTGAGACGATGGCGAGAGCCCTTTGTCCATCTTCGGTGGCGGAAAGCTGGACTTTTTGGGTTGTCGCGATTCCGAGCATGTTGCCAGCGACACCTGGATCGATTTTGGTTCCAATCGGTGGATTCGGTGCGTTGAGTTGTAGATCATCGACAATTTTAACTGCGACCTGCTCGGGCGTTGGCGGGGGCGGTGGGGGAGGAGCGTCATCTTCTTTAACTTCTTCCTCGGGTTCTCCGCCGCATCCAATAATGAAAATACCCAGGAGAATAGTGTATAGTAATTTTTTGTACATGGAATACTCCTGAATGGTTTGCCGCATTCGTATCACTCTTGATATTAACAGAGGAGTGGGATTGCTTCAAGCCTAAAGCGTTCAGGTCGTCTTTCTGATTTGAGTCAGGATGGATCGACGGGGACATTTGTTCAGGTTTTCGGGCAAATAATGAATAAGAGTCTGGGATATGAGCAAAATACTTGTAGTAGACGACGATGTCGATTTGTCAGAGTTGATCCGCACGAAGTTGGTCTCACAGGGGCATGAAGTGGTTGTGGTGAATACTGGCGAAGGGGCTTTTGAGACGGCGAAGCAGGTCAAGCCGGACATTGCGATGCTCGATATCATGCTGCCAGGAATCACGGGATATCAGATATGTCGCAAATTGCGAAAGGATCCGGAGTTATATACGATATCTATCTTGATACTGACTGCACTGGGTGAAGAACCTGAAATGCAGCATGGGCTGGATCAGGGAGCGGACGATTATCTGCCGAAACCGTTTAAACTTGAAGTATTGACGCAAAAGGTTGAGTTTCTTGCGAACTTGCGGGGTTCGATTCTGGTTCGTAATTCGGTGACTAACCTTCCCGGGATGGAAGCTATCAAGCGCGAAATCAATCATCGGCTGGCACGGGGTATAAAAATCGCAACTTGTTATATTGAAGTGGCGGATTTTAAGCCTTATTGTGCGGCTAAAGGAAAGGAAGGGCAGCTGAAGGCTTTGCTGTTCATTAGCAAGACGCTGATTTCGATCCGAAATGGCGTCGGTTTGTATGAAAGTTTTATTGCTCATGTGGGTGGCGCGAGTTTTGCAGTATTGATGAACAGCGAGGATTATGAACGCTACTGTAGTGCACTTGTAGATGCGTTCGACCAGAGTTCCAAGGAAATGTACACTTCAGCTGAAGTAGACCAAGGATACATTGTAGCGACTAATCGGCGCGGCGCGGACGGAAATTATCCTTTGATGGTTCTAACCATTGGTGTAGCGCACAATGAGAATCGGAACTTCAAGAATGCGGCCAAGATGTTCGAGGTATTCGCGCAGGTTCAGCAGGTCAACAAGCCTGATGGGAAAAGCACGGTATATGTTGACAGGCGAACTTCTGATCGGTAGGGCGGATTCGTGAACAGGCGCTACGCGCTTTCAGTGCTCGTCGGTATGGTCGTTGTTGTTGTCGGCCTGTCCATGTTGACCGATACGAACGACGAGATTTCACCTGATGAGTTGAGGCGGCGTGTCGAAGCGACGACGACGGATTGGGCAAATTACCATGAGGATCTCAAGGGCAAGATAGGATCTACTCCTGTCGCCCGGTGGAAAGGGGTGCCCGTCAGCAGTCGGATAGAGGGGAACACGCTTTCTATCGTTTTTGAGGTGTCCGGGTATTGGGCCGAGGCCGAGGTTAATCTTCCACTTATCATTCTGGATCCCTTGGGGAAGACGTATGCGAACAGCGACAGTATTCGCGTTGGCTCTATGGTGACGTATACTTTCTTGATATCGGGTGACGAGTCGCCGAGGGTTCCCTGGATTGAGCTAAAGTATCCGCATGCGACTCGGCGCATAGTCTATGCGGAGGGGATGTGGGAAGCGGATTGATTGAAGTGCTCTAAGTTGGGATCAGCTTACGTGCACGAACTTGTTGGTTTCTTTATGGGCGCTGAGTCAAAAGAAAGCGCGAGAACCAGTTTCTGGTTCTCGCGCCGATATATGACTGCGTAATGAAAGCCTATTTCTTTATTTGCTGTACCTGCGTGATTTGCGATGCTGACGCATGTATACGACCATGGAAAACAGCGCGATACACAGGATCCATGCTGACGATGGGGCAGCGATAATCAGTGTTGAAAGCAGGACGACTGGAGTCAGCAGTGCGCGTACCAGCGATGCAAGGGCGGGATTTTCAGCGACTTTATCGGCCACAACCGGGCTTAGCCGATAGTAGGTATCGACGAAGGCTGAACCGACGAAATTGTTGAGCATGTAAGTATCACGTACGGCACGAAGGGTATCAATTTCCTGCGCCATAGGTGTTCCGTATGCGGCTGTCGCGATAAAGCAGCTACCACCTCCGCCTCCGCCACCGCCGCCGGAACTGGAGGTAGCAGTATCTTCGACAAAAGTAAGCTCAGCCTGGGAAAGGAGGCCGTCTTCGTTGCCATCCATCAGATCAAATGAACTCTGAGCC
>DTSJ01000121.1 GCA_012965445.1 Candidatus Hydrogenedentota bacterium | reverse complement strand
TCCGCTGGTCAGCGAGAGACCACATCACCTAGACCAAATCCGGGCCAACTGAAGTAAGGACGAAAAAAAGATATGCCGAATACACGCATTATCGGGACCGGTATGTTTCTCCCGGAGAGAATACTCACGAACACGGATCTGGAAGCACTGTGTGACACGAGCGACGAGTGGATTCGAAAACGTTCGGGGATCGAACGGCGTCACGTAGCGGACGATGCGCATGGGACTTCGGATTTGGCGATCGTAGCAAGCGAGATGGCGATGAAGAACGCTGGAATAACGGCGCAAGATCTGGATGCGATCATTTTTTGTACCGTGACACCTGACCAGTTTTTTCCAGCATCGGGAAACTTGCTTCAGGGAATGTTGAAGGCGAACAATGTACCTTCGTTCGATATCAATGCGGCATGTTCGGGTTATCTCTGCGGGTTTGCGACAGCAAACTCATTCATTGAATCCGGACTCTATAAGACGATCCTTCTCGTCGGCGCAGAGGTGGCGAGTAAATTTATGGACTGGGACTACCGCAACACGTCGGTATTATTCGGCGATGGCGCGGGCGCGGCAGTACTTCAGGCTGAAGAAGGCGACCACGGAGTCAAATATATTGAACTGGGAACCGATGGTGAGAATCATCATGTTCTGGAGGCGCCCGGATCGGGTTCGCGGGAACCGATCACCGCGGACAACATCAATGACCATCCGTATCGCATCGAGATGGATGGCCAGGAGTTGTTCAAACGCGCTGTCCGGAAACTGGCTGAACTTGGAAAGCGTGCTCTGGAAGAAACGGGCCTGACGATTGATGATATTAGAGTCCTCGTTCCGCATCAGGCGAATGCGAGGATTATTGAAGCGGCTTGCTCCCGAATGGAAATGCCGCTGGAGCGCACGATCATAAACATTGACGAGACAGGAAACACCATCGCTGCGACGATCCCTATGGCACTGCATGAAGCGGTGATGCAGGGACGTCTGGAACGCGGTGACTATGTAATGTTTGCAACCTACGGGGCTGGGCTTACGTGGGGCGTCTCTATCGTGAAATGGTAGAGCGCACGTTCTGAACCGTTGAAACTAGCTCATCAAGTTTTTGATCCAAATTCGCGTCAGTGTTCTGTAAATCAGGAACGAATCCCGGAGCACATGGAAATGCGACGAGGTGTTGCCTTCTTCGTAGATGGTGCGGATGGGTTCGGACACGACGGTAAAGTCGCCGTGTACGGCCATCGCGAGCATTTCCATCTCCGTTTCGTAGCGTCCTCCCACAATGGTTCCGAGAATAGCGTCAAGGTATTTTCGGGATACGAGCCTGAAGCCGGACTGTGTGTCCTTCAGCGTAGTACCGAGTACGAATCGGGACACAATGCGGGTTACGTTGTTGCCGACTCGGCTGCGGAATGGAACATATCCCATCGAGAAATCACGCGCTCCGATCAGATAGTCGGCCTCATTCTCCAAAAAGACCTCATAGAGCCTGGGCAGATCGCGCACGTCGTGCTGCCCGTCGGCATCGAGAACTGCGACGCATTGGACGTTGGTATCTTCGATGGCCTTTGCGTAGCCTTTGAGCAGAGCGCAGCCTTTGCCGCGGTTCGTATCGAGTGTCACGACGCGGGTGATTTTCGATTCCAGACCGTCTGCGCAACCATCGGTACTTCCGTCGTCCACGAGCCATACACGGTGTAGATAGGGTTCCATATCCGCGATGACTCCGGCCAAAAGATTGCCCGCGTTGTATGCGGGGACGATGACGGTCAAGGCAGCAGGTAATTTATTTATGGACGAATTCAATAGACGCGTGCCTTATAGGTCGGGTATGTATACTCGTTTTTCGTCGCAAGACTAGATTTGCACGGGATCTTCCGGTATTCTACCCTTTTGAATTTGCAAAGCAAAGGAACCTTACTATGAAAAAGCTCGTGCTTGCTGCATTACTTACCATGGTCAGCATCCCCACTGTCTACGGACACGCGTGGATGGAACATGTCGAACATCGATTTGCGGACAATGATGGTGTCAAGATTCATTACGCGGTAGCGGGCTCCGGACCGCTTGTCGTTTTTATACACGGTTGGCCTGACTTCTGGTATTCGTGGAAAAATCAGATGGAAGGATTGTCTGACGAGTATACGGTTGTGGCACTGGACACGCGCGGCTACAACAAGAGTGACAAGCCTGAAGGGGGCGAGAATTACGCGATGCCCCACCTTGTCGCCGACGTTGCGGCGGTCGTCAAGCAGGAAAAACGCGACAAGGCGATTATTGTTGGCCACGACTGGGGCGGGATGATCGCGTGGAGTTTCGCGATGGCACATCCTGAACTGACGGACAAGTTGGTCATCTTGAATCTCCCTCATCCCAAGGGATTAACGCGGGAACTTGCGAAAATGGAGCAGCAGCATAAAAACTCGTCTTATGCGCGTCGATTCCAGCAGCCAGACTCTCACAAGGGTCTCAATGCTGAGGGACTGGCTTCTATAGTGTCGAGGGGTGACGCGGAACTTAAAGGGTATTACAAGACGGCGTTTGAGAATTCAAGTTTCGATGCGATGATGAACTACTATCGACAAAATTATCCAAGGGAGCCATACGCTGAGAACGCTCAGGAGTATCCCATGCTTGAGATGCCTGTTTTGCAGTTTCATGGCCTGAACGACACGGCATTGCTTGCGGGTGCGCTAGATCGTACTTGGGAGTATCTGAAGAAGGATTACACCCTTGTCACGATTCCGGGCGTGGGTCATTGGTCGCACCATGAGGCACCTGATATGGTCACGGATACGATGAGATGGTGGTTGAAGATGCGCAAGTAGATTACCGAATAAATTGAAATGCACAAAGCCCGGCGAGAGCCGAACTTTTCTTTTGTCGATCAAAGATTACCGTGATCTACGTACTTATTCGTCGATATCCCCTACAGAGCAGCACGGGGACGGCAGGAAACTTGTCGAAGTTCGGGTCGTCATTTGCAAGGGCGCACCTGTAGTATGGCTTTCCGCCGCGAGGGTGCTCGATGACGCGAGCGTGCTGGCAGTCTGAGCAGAGTCCTATTTGCGACAATTCATCAGACTCGTTTCTGGACTCATTCATTTTTGATTAGTCCTCGGCCCCTTCAAGTATTGAGACATAGCTCCGAATGGTTGGTTCCCAGCCTTGCTCAAGAGATTCGGAAACGAGCGCGTGTCCGATGGAGACTTCCAGCACTCCGGGGACCCGATGACAGAACTCTCCGAGATTCTCCTGGTTCAGGTCGTGTCCCGCATTCACGCCGAGGCCTGAGTCCGCCGCACTCTTTGCCGAATCTATGTAGGCCTGCAAGGTTGCGTCGCCTTCCGAAGTACCGTAGGCCTGCGCGTAGGCTTCTGTGTACAGTTCAACGCGGTCAGCCCCGATTTCGGCAGCGCGTGGTATGAGATTCGGGTCGGGATCCATAAAGAGACTGACCCGAATTCCCGCTTGGTGAAACTCGGCAAGGATCGGCTTCAACCGTTCGCCGTCTTTGGCTAGATCCCAACCGTGATCAGAAGTCAATTGGCTCGGGTCATCGGGGACGAGGGTGACCTGGGCAGGTTCAACATCGAGCACAAGATCGATAAAGTCTGGAGTTGGATTGCCTTCGATATTGAATTCAACGGATATCGCCTCGGCCAGGGCGTACACATCTGGCGTGCGAATATGGCGGCCATCTGGTCTGGGATGCACGGTAATGCCCATGGCACCGAGCTTTATTGCACTGAGTGCGAAAGACAGTACATTCGGCGTTTCACCCTCGCGACTGTTGCGAATGAGCGCTATTTTGTTCAGGTTGACGCTTAATCGAGTCATACGATTTTTTGCCGATTGTGTAGACCGTTGTGGTGGAAACGATGGAGTGTATCGGACAGATTATACGTCGAGTGTTGACAAGAA
The DNA here is from genome assembly GCA_012965445.1 of Candidatus Hydrogenedentota bacterium. Next base: position 472 of record DTSJ01000121.1, on the reverse strand, counting down.
ATCACTCAGGAATTTTCTAGCCACATCGAATTCGCTTTGAAGTGCCTCGAAGCTATCGACTATTCTGGAGTGATCTGATTCCCTGGCATACTCTTCCAAATCAGACGCTATCATCTGAACCTGCTCGGCCCCGATATTCGCGCTGGCTCCCTTGACGGCGTGTGCGAGTCTCGAGCATGTATCGACATCCCGGTTGACAACGGATTGCTCCAATCCTGTCATGTGCTCTGAACAATCGTCCAGGTAGAGCGTGTAGACTCGCGAAGGAACTCTTGATCGTCGCCGAAATTATCTGTGATACGGCCTAAATTCACCGGAGGTTTTGACATATCCTTCCTGGCCGAGTTCACTACTTCCGTCTATGAGCCATTATACCTGGATACAGCGTTTCTGTACACTGCGGGCAGATCGAGTGCGTAAACTTTGTGTCAGCGTTCTTGGTAGAATATTGCTCAATCGAATGCCAGTATCC
>DTSJ01000120.1 GCA_012965445.1 Candidatus Hydrogenedentota bacterium | reverse complement strand
GATGTCGCTCGATCTTCACATCACGAATATCGAAAAGACGGAAAGTCGAATCAGCATTACTGCGGATGGGAACCTGTCCAAAGACGGCTTGAGGATTTATGAAGTCAGCGGACTGATTTTCTGCGTCGAAGAGGGTGGCTAGACTCGTAATTCGGATTGCGGTATTATAGTCTGATATATACATTTAAGTTAAGCAACGAAAAGGGAGTTTTTCATGGCGATAGTACAGACACGTCGCAATTTCTTGAAGCATACGAGCTTAGCGGCGACCGGCATGGTCGCGGCATCGGGAATGGGAGGGACGGCGATGGCGGCAAAGCGAAGCTATGATATTTCGCTGGCGGGATGGTCTTTGCACAGGGCCCTGGGGAAAGGCGATAATCAAAAAGACAATCTGGAAATGCCGCAGATTGCGAGCGAAGAGTTTGGTATTCAAGCGATTGAACTCGTGAACCAGATGATGTCGGACAGCGATGCTGCGTATATGGGCAAGATGGCTGCGAACGCTTCAAAGCATGGCGTGAAGGTTTTACTTATTATGATCGACGGCGCAGGAGATGCCGGGAGCAGCCGCGAGCGGAGTCGCGAGCAAGCGATCAAAAATCACAAGAACTGGATTGACATCGCAGCGGATCTTGGATGTCACTCGGTCCGTATGAACTGGGGCGGGGCTCCTAAGGACTTCTTGACTAACGCGCCCGCGCTTGTAGAATTCGTCCAGCGATCCGTGCCGGGCTTTCGGGCTATCGCGGATCACGGCGCGAAGAAGGGCCTGAACGTGATTATTGAGAATCACTGGGGCCCATCGTCATATCCGGACATATTGACGGACCTTATTAAGCGCGTGGACAATGATCTATTTGGTACGCTACCTGACTTCGGAAATTTCCCGGATGATGTGGACAATTATGATGCCGTGGACAAGATGATGCCTTATGCCAAGGCAGTGAGTGCGAAGTGCTATGACTTCGATGCGGCGGGAAATGAAACGAAGCTGGACTATGAACGGTTGATTTCGAATGTCGTGGACAAGCACGGATACCACGGCTATATCGGGATAGAGTATGAAGGCAATCGCATGAGTGAGTACGACGGGATTAAGGCCTGTAAAGTGCTGCTGGAAAAGCTGAAGGCTTAGTAGAGTCGATGCTGAGGTTGTCCCGGCATGCAGCGTTTCGCGTCGACTGATGGAGTGAGCTTTGTGGCAACGTTTGAAGTAGACTCGATCTTTGCTGATCGGTACCAAATCAAGAAGCCTCTGGGCAAAGGTGGCATGGGTATGGTCTACCTGGTTCGCGACTGGGAGCTGAAGCGCGATCTCGCACTGAAAACACTTCTGCCGAAATATGCGAAGAATTCCCAGGCGGTGCGCCGGTTCCGGCGTGAGGTGTCTGTCGCGCAACAGCTCGATCATCCCTGCGTCGTCAAAATATTCGATGCGCGTAAACATGAAGACATACTGTTTTACACGATGGAGTATTTTGACGGCAAGACTCTGCGCGATCTGATGCGTGCGCGAGAGGGGCGGGGTCAGCACATGGGCGTTGGTTCGACGGTGCGCATTCTGAGTCTTATCTGCCATGCGCTTGAACATGCGCATGAGATTACAATTCATCGTGACGTTACGCCGGAGAACGTAATGGTACTACCGAACGGGGATGTAAAGCTGCTGGATTTCGGGCTGGCGAAGCTTTCGACGATGGATGCGGATCTGACGAAGGTCGGGATAAGTCTGGGGAAAATACAGTACACTGCGCCGGAGCAGCGTGCAGACGCGAAGAACGTGGATCTCCGGGCGGACATTTATTCGCTGGGAGTCATGTTTTACGAGATGCTCAGTGGGCAGTTCCCGTTGGGCAATAAGAAACTCATGGAACTGGTGCCGGACCTACCGGCGGAATGCGATGCGCTGGTGTGCAAGGCGACTGCTGAAAAACCTGAAGATCGGCACTCGTCCGCGAAAGAATTTCGTTTGGAACTCCAAGCGGTGTATGAGCTTATTCGCGGAGTGCGGATTTCGGGTGTCGCGGATGCAGAACCGGTTCTTGAGTCGGGCACAGAGAAACTACCCGTGTTTACAGCGATGGATGACAATCGTCCGCGGTGGCAGCAATGGCTGTATGCGCTGCGCTCGCGTCTCCTTTTCTGGACACGTTAATCTTTATGTCTTTGCTGCCCATACAAGCCGTTACATTCGACTTCTGGCGAACGTTGTTTTACACGCATGTCAATTTTCAGGAAAGGCGGGATGCGCGGGTTCGGGTGCTGGAAGAGATGTCGGGCTGTTCGGCGCGGGAAGTGAAGGACGCGTTGAAGTTTCAGGAGCAGGAGTTTCTGCGGACGCATATATATGAGCAGCGGACGCTGGTGCCGGAGGACGCGGTATCGATTCTTGCATCGAAGCTGGGCTTGATGCCAGATGCCACGTTCGCTCTCGAACTTGCGGATGCGCTGGAGGATGTCACGCTGGAGTTTCCACCTTCACCGATCGAGGGCGCGGTGGAGGCCGTGCGGGCTGCTGCTGCGCTGGTTCCGGTCGGGATCATTTCGGATACGGGCGTCGCGACAGGAAAGACTATTAAACGACTGCTGGGCGGTGCGGGGTTTGGTGACGTGTTGTCGAGTTACACGTTTTCCGATGAGACGGGTGTCTCGAAGCCGCAGGCATCAATGTATCAAGATGCCGCAGAGAAGTTGGAGGTACCCATGGGAAATCTGCTGCATATCGGAGATCTGGAGCCGACGGACATCGCGGGTGCGCAGGCCGTTGGAGCGTGTGCGGCATTATTCGCCGGGGACAATGATCGTTTCTTGGACAAGACGAAGGCGGAGTACACGTTTACACGTTGGGATGAGTTTACCGCGCAGCTGCCGAATCTGGTTGGTGTGTCGTAGCCGGATAGATGCTGCCCCGACCATGCTATCCGACAGGTAGTTCGTGAAAGTCCACTGACCAAGGCTCTTGTTCTGTGGAAACGATTGCGTAGCGGGCCAGGCCGTCTTCGTTCATGCCGACGCTGCCTGGATTGACGAACAATGTATCACCGATTTTGCGTGAGTGGGCTTGGTGTGTCCTTCCGCTAATGATGATTTGTGCGGGCTGAAGTTCACGTTGACGCATGTATTTGGCATCGTCGTCGTCGGGCTGGAGTGATTCGCGATGGCTGTTGATTGTTCCATGGCATACGGCGATCTCGACGCCGTCGAGTGTGCGGATGCAGGTTCTGGGCAGTCCGTTGAGGTATTCGATTTGCGCGCTGGTGCAGTCTGTGTAGGCGTCATCGAGAAATTTGAGTTCCTGGGTGGACATTTTCTTTGCCATCGTGGCTTGTTTGCGGATGTAACGAACGAGGCGATGATCCCATTCTCCTTTTGCGCCGGGGATATCCCTGGATTGTAATGCATCGACGACAGCGCGGTTCTGCGTACCACCGCAAACGCAGTCGCCGGTATGAAAAATCGTCAGGATTCCCAGCGAATCGATTTCACTGAGGATTGAATTCAGGGCGGCGACATTTCCATGGATATCTCCGAAGACTGCGATAATCACTTGGTTTTGGCCTTTCGCGAGGTTGTTATAAGTATTTATAAAATAACGACTTATGAGGTTGAAATCAACTATTGATTTGAACTGTTGTCAAGTAAACTATCAGAATACCCCTATGGATATTGGCGATTTAGAGTCGAAAATCAGAATACCCCCGAAAAATAAGGCTTGACAAAACTCTTAATAAGTAGTAATCACTAACTCAGCAAGGATCCGCAGGCTGCGGATTTCGGGCATTCGGAATTAAATGCAGTACCTGTTGTGCTGCGGGTTCCATAAAGGTGGGAACCAATAATAGATATTATTGAACTTAAAAGGAGAAAATCATGACGGGGAAACCTCTCACAAAAGCACAGATCATAGCAACATTAGCTGAAAACACAGGGCTGAGCAAAAAAGAAATCGTTACCGTTCTTGAGGCTCAGACAGCTCTGGCTTACACAGAAGCAAAATCGGGTTTTACTTTCCCGGGAATCGGCAAACTGGTGGTTGTAGACCGTAAAGCACGTATGGGGCGCAACCCTGCTACGGGCGAAACGATTTCGATACCGGCGAAGAAAGTTTTGAAATTCCGTGTAGCAAAAGCCGCTAAGGATGCGATTTCTCCTCCGAAATAGGCTGTACAGCGATAATCACAAAAACGGGTACGGTGAATCGTTTGCCGTACCCGTTTTGTTGTTTCGTTGATATTGGTGTAGTCTGCCTGTTATACTCCGATTTTAAGGAGTGACTACAAAGGCCTTGAAGAAACATCGAACGAATTGTATACGACCTTCTCAGATTAAGAGGAGGTTTTTTTTTGCGGGTGACAGTGCATCGAAGTGGAATGCCCATGTTTGATATGTGTGTATG
>DTSJ01000119.1 GCA_012965445.1 Candidatus Hydrogenedentota bacterium | reverse complement strand
TGTTGGTGAGGCTGCCCCAGAATTCCACGGGGAGCACGTAGTACCATTGGTGCGTCACGCCGAAGTAGGGGGCGGCGAGGACCAGGCCGTCGATGTCTTCTGTGGATGCGGCGATGGTTGATAGCGCTCCGCCCATGGAGTGCCCGACGAGGATCACCTTGTCGTGATTTTCCTGGAGCGCGTGAATCTCTTCGACGACGTGATCGAGGAGATCGCTGGTGGGGGTGTCATCGAATTCCTGTGGCGTGGTGCCGTGTCCTGCGTGTAGCATGAGACGGACGCGATAGCCTTTGTCGGCGAGCTGCTGCGGGACTTCCCAGAAGTTGTCGCGCGCGCCGACGAAGCCGTGTACGAAGAGGATTGCTGTATCGGCTGATTCCGGGCCAATGGTGATTGGTTCTGCACCGACGATGATGCCTGTTTCTGGATCGCGATCCGGAGAATTATCGTGTTTTTTCATCAGGCTGAGAGTGGCGATATTGTAGAGGGATAGCAGAAAGACCGCGACTAAAAGAATGAGGGCTGATCTGCGCAGAAATCGTGATCGCTTCGACGGGGTTGGCTCGTCTGATTCGGCCATTCCTATTCACCCACGTCCAAATTGTGCGCCATGGTCTTGACGCCTTTGATGTCGAGCTTTCCGGTTCCGAGAATCGGGATTTCGTCGACTTTGTAGAATGCTTTCTGTTTCGGTATCCAAAGGTTTGGCAATCCAGTTTCGTCCAGGCGCGTCATGAGATTTTCGAAGTCGTCGTCTTCGAGGGTGTGCAGGACAATTAAGCGTTCGCCTTTTGCGTCATCGGGAACACCCGTAACCGCGAGTACGACTTCCTCCGCCTCGAGGATCTCCAGAAGCGCTTCCTCGACTTTGGTGTGGGAGACCATTTCTCCGCCGAGCTTGCTGAATCGTGCGAGGCGATCGGTGATGGTGATAAAGCCGTCTTCGTCGATGACAGCGATGTCTCCGGTCTCGTACCAACCTTCTTTGAGCACGGAGGCTGTTTTTTCGGGCATGTTCAGGTAGCCCTGCATGACGTTGGGACCTTTGACCCAGAGGAGCCCTGATGCGCCGTTCTGGAGGACCTCTTCGGTGTCGGGATCGGTGATGCGGACGCTGATGCCGGGGAGGGGGTGGCCGATGGAGCCGCGCTTGGTGCCTTTCTGGTAGAAGCCGGGCGCACGGAAGTCGGGCACGTTGAGGGAGACGATGGGCGCACATTCGGTAGTGCCGTAGCCTTCAAGCGGTTCGACGCCGAATTTTTCCTTGAAGGCGTCGCGTACGCGGGGCGAGAGTTTTTCGGCGCCGGTAATGATGAAGCGAATGGAACTCATTTGTCTGGGGGTGCATCGACGTATGAAGCCGTGGAGGAAGGTAGAGGTGCTGAACATAATGGTCGCGCCGAATTTTTCGATGAGTCCGCTGATGGCTCGCGGTTCCATGGGGTTGGGATGGTAGATGGCACTGAAGTTTACATGGACGAGGGGAAGCCAGAGCGTGGCGGTATATCCGAAGACATGGAAGAAGGGAAGCATGCCCATGATGCAGTCGCCTTTTTGATGCGGGAAGACCTGGAGCGCGGCTTCGATGTTTTTGGTGACGTTGTAGTGGGTGAGCATGATGCCCTTGGGTTCGCCCTCGCTGCCGCTGGAGAACACGATTGTGGCGAGGTCGTCGATGTGTCTTTTTTCATTGCCGCCGAGAATGCGGAGCAGGAGTTTTCTGGGGAAGAAGACCGCCATGAGCATTGCTTCGATGCGGTCGCGCTTTTCGACGCTGGCCATGATGTCGTCTACGAGAATGAGATCTCGGGGCGGGGTGATGGGGACTTGTTCGAGGAAGGCTTTGGCGCTGATGATGTGCTTCATGTCGCATTGGTCGGCTGCGGATTTCAGCGCGTCGTCGGATGTCGTGTAATTCATGTTGACGGCGACTCGATTCATCATGGACAGGGCGACATTTGCGAGCGTACCGCCTACGGATTGAGGCAGCAGGAGCCCAACCATCTTGTCATCGTCCTCGAGCATGGGCTTGAGTTTGCGCGCGAGAATTATGGAGCCGACGAGGGCTTTCAGGTTGTTGAGTTCGCCTGAGCGGGCATCTGCGATTCCGCGTTTGAGCGGATGTCGACGAGCCTTTTTGATGAAGAGATCGTGCAGGAGAGGCTCTTTGCGATCGCGTTGCTCGTAGGCTTCGGTACCCAGAACCTGAATCGCGGCGCGAAGTTCGAATGCGTTTGCATCGGAGGGCATCGGTTTGCCGAATCCAATGGTGATCGGGAATGGGATTTTTTTTGGAATCTTCCAGAAGAACTTTCCGTCGGCAAAACTGAAGATGCTGCCCCAGATCTGGTCGATATGAACAGGTATGATTGAGGCGTCAGATCCGGCCATGATGCGTTCGAAGCCTTTGCGGAAGGGGAGCATTTGTCCCGTTCGGGTGATTTGGCCTTCTGCGAAGATGCAGACGAGTTCGCCGTCTTTGAGGGCGTCGGTAGCGGATTGGAGCGACTGCATGACTTCGCGGGGACCGCCTCCGGGGGCAATGGGGATGACTCCCATGACTTTTGCGATGGGTTTGATCCAGGGTACGTCGTAGATGCCGCGATACATGATGAATCGAACGGGGCGGTCAATGCTGGCGACGATGATTAGCGCGTCGAGGAAGGAGGTGTGGTTTGCGACGAGGAGTGCCCCGCCGCGCTCTGGAATGTTGGGACGTCCGACGACGCGAACGCGGTAGAGGGTATTGGCGAGGCACCAGAGAATGAAGCGCAGGACGAATATGGGGAGGATGGCGGTGATGTATGCACCCATGACGAGGGTCAAGACACCGCAGATGAGGAACACTGTGTGTGGGCTGATTCCTTGCTGTCCGAAGAAGAGCATGAGGGCGCCGGCGATGAAAATCCCGACGAAGGTGAGCATGTTGGTGACGGCCATGATGGCGCCGCGTGAATTGGCTGGGCTTCGACTCTGGATTGTGGCTGCCAGGGGTACGTCAAATACGCCGCCGAAGAATCCGACTCCAGTGAGCAGCAGCATGGAGACGCCGAAACCGACCGAGGGGAGTGCGAGCAGGCTACAGAATACTGCCATGCCGAATGCACCGAGGGGGATGAGTCCTACTTCGATTTTACCCCTGGAAAGGTAACCTGCCGCGACTGCGCCGAGGCCGATACCCAAAGAAAGTGCGACTGCCTGCATGCTCATTTCGGTTGGTGAAAGCTCCAGAATGTTGCGACCGTAGGGGATCAGGTTGGCTTGCAGAAGCGCGCCTGCGAACCAGAAATAGACGTAGGCGATCACGGAGAGCCAGAGCCATTTGTCTGCTGAGTAAATTTTGAAGACCTTGCCCATGCCGGACCAGGGGTTAATCGGAATTGAGCGGTTCGGATCGGCCGCGGGGGGAGTGAAAACTTTGCGCGAGGTTGCTATGCCGATGAACGAGAGGGCAATTAGAATCACGGACGCGAAATGTACGCTGTCTCGGTCTTTTAAAAACTCGAATGCCGGACCGGCAGCTCCCACGCCTCCGATGATCGCAACCATGGTCATCATCTGCATGATGCCGTTACCCCATGACAGGCGGGACTCGGGAAGCCCTTCGGGAAGGATTCCGTATTTTGCGGGGCTGAACATGGCGCTTTGCGTCGCCATTATGAAAAGCACGGACCAGAGGAAGATGGTGCTGCCGCTCAAAATGGCGATGCCGCCGAGCGCCATGATGCAGATCTCGATGTATTTGGTCCAGACGACCATGCGCTGTTTGCCGACACGATCAGAGATGGCGCCAAATATTCCGGGGAACAGGATATAAGGGATTGCGAAGAGCATGCCTGCATAGGCGCCAACTTTGCTGGAGTACTCGAGATCATCTATGTTGGTACCGAGAAAGATGAAAATGAGAATGTACTTGAAAAAATTATCGGAGAAGGCACCCTGAAAAAGGGTGGCGATGAGATACCAGAAGCCTTTTTTGTAGTTCGATTTGTCGTATGTATGCTGCACAGGGATGCTCCCAGGATTTCCGGTGTGAGTCAGTGATTCCTGACGCGATCACGGACGTTTTCGAGTTGGTGTATGAGCTTGTGGCAATCATCGGTTTCGATGTCTTCCAATGCTGCGTATATTTCTTCGCGATAGATCGGTTCTACTTTGTCAATAAGACTCCGGCCAGCTTCGGTCAGAACCACATGATGAATTCTTCTATTGTCCGGGACGTTTACCCTAGAGACGAGTTTCTTGGATTCGAGTTTGTCGAGAACCGAGGTGACACTCGCGCGAGTGACGACCAACCGCTTGCCGAGTTCGGCCTGAGTCACGTTTCCGGTAGCGAATTTCAGGGAGAAAAGTACGTTGAACTGGGCTTCAGTGAGGTCGAATTGGCGGAACAAGACGGCTG
>DTSJ01000118.1:2611-4405 GCA_012965445.1 Candidatus Hydrogenedentota bacterium | reverse complement strand
GTAAGTTTCTGGAACATCGGGGATTTCGATATAGGTGCATTTGAGCGTAGAGTCTGGATCGTTTGTACGCGCGGGAGTCCAGGCTAGGTTCTGGCCTTCATTCGGATCGCGGTCGGAATTTTTCCCGAAGAGTACGCGGTTATGGTGGACTACTACGATTGTGTCGCACATAGCTCAATTTATCCTCTGGTATTTCGAAATTGTATCGAAATATCAGAGGGGCAGGCAATCGGGCTATGTTGCTTATGCGTTTTCGTAGGCTGTTATTTTCTCTTCGTGGCGGAGGGTGAGGCCGATTTGGTCCCAGCCGTTTAAGAGACGCTCTTTGAGGAATGGATCGATGTCGAAGTTGATGACGGCGCCATCGGGTTTGGTGATGGTTTGTGCCGTCAGGTCAACGCTTAGTCCGTAGTCTTTGGTTGGCAGGCATTCTTTGAACAGTTCGTCGACCGTGGACTCGTCCAATTTGATGGGCAGTATGCTGTTGTTGAAGCAGTTGTTGTAGAAGATATCGGCGAACGAGGGGGCGATGATGCAGCGGAAGCCGTAGTTGTCCAGCGCCCACGGGGCGTGTTCGCGCGAGGAGCCACAGCCGAAGTTGTCGCGGGCCATCAGGATGCTTGTGCCTTCGTAGCGGGGCTTGTTGAGTTCGAAGGTTTCGTCGACGGAGCCGTCGGCTTTGAAGCGCCAATCGAAAAAGAGACCGTCTTCGTATCCGGTCCGTTCGATTCGTTTCAGGAATTGCTTGGGGATGATCTGATCAGTATCGACATTCATCCGATCCAGGGGGAAGACGATGCCGCTTAATGTGGTGAATGTGTTCATGAGATTGTGTCCTTATAAGTTCGAATTCTAGTATTTTGAACGATTCTTATCGACCGCTTCGGGTCTCTTCTTTCGTGCTTCGTTAAAAGCCTCGTACATGTCTGTGGCTACGAAATCGACGCCTGTTTTGTGCGCGGCTTTCCATCTCAGCTTGGCATCATCGAGTGAACCGAAATTGTAGTTGCCGAACCAGCCCTGGGACTCTTCGGCTGTGTGGCCGTTGAGGGTGTAGAGTCGGAGCCAGTAGCCGAGCTTGTGGGCGTGTTTCACGATGGTTTTGAGGCGTTTCTGATCCGTTTTCGTCCAGTCTCTACTACGGCTTGCGCCTCCTGATTCGATGCGGTACCAGGAGTCGTTCCACCAGCGATAGTAATTGCTTGCAGGCGTGTCGAGAAGCTGATCTTGATCAATTGTAGAGTCTAACTCTGTAGCCTCTCTGCGTGAGAGTCCTTCTTTGTCCACTCGATTCAGGCTCATGGCGCCAAAGGCGATAATTTTGCCGCCTACGAAAATGTTATCGTGGAATACGGTCCGTTTGTTCGGTCCGGCACCCAGCAATACGAGCAGAGGGCCTACGGTCAATGGCTCTGCCTTTTCGGGCGTGTCGGTTCGAATTGCGTAGGTCATCCAGTCGGCGTACTGACTGAAAACGCGGTAGTTGTCTTCAACATGCGCCATGTCGCTGCTTTTGTAGTCGACGTTCAGCGTGATCAGCGGCCAGTCCGATTTGTTGCCGCTCTTTATGGCCGCTTCCATGATAGGTCGAATACGTTCGAAGAAATGATCTTCGATGGATGGTTCTTCGCCGGAAAACGGCTTGCCGTGTGAGACGATTGATCGTTTCCTGCCTGTTTCAGGATCGTCATACCAGACGAGGTCCTGCTCAATGGCTACGGGTGTTCCGGTTGCCAATGCGCGGTCGATGCGGTCCACGTATTCGCCGTCGTAGGGATAGCAATTGTGGGCATA
>DTSJ01000118.1:0-2601 GCA_012965445.1 Candidatus Hydrogenedentota bacterium | reverse complement strand
TCCCGGAGCAAATTTTTGCGCCGACGCGAACGAGGAAACCAGTAAGGTCAATGTGAATGTCGTGTAGAGTATCGGTTTAATCATGATATTTTCCGTTTAGTTGAATTCCCAGTCGCGAATGTCGGTGAAGTGACCTGTGATTGCAGCGGCGATGGCCATCGCGGGGGAGACGAGGTGGGTACGCCCGCCTTTGCCCTGTCGTCCTTCGAAGTTTCGATTCGAAGTGGATGCGCAGCGATCTCCGGGATCGAGTTTGTCGTCGTTCATGGCCAGACACATTGAGCAGCCCGCGTTGCGCCACTCGAATCCGGCATCCTCGAAAATTTGGTCAAGTCCTTCCGCTTCGGCCTGCACTTTGACCTTGTAGGAACCAGGGACGATGATCGCCTGATCCATAGATTCGTTGACTTTGTATCCTTTTGCTACTTTCGCGGCCGCTTGCAGGTCTTCCAGCCGTCCGTTGGTACACGAGCCGACGAACATTTTGTTGACGGTGACTTCTGACATGGGAATACCTTCTTCGAGTCCCATGTATTCAAGTGCTTTCTGCGTGTTTGTGCGGTCTGCTTCATTCTCGATTTCCGCCAGAACCGGGGTGTTGTCGGTAATGGAGGCACCCATTCCCGGCGAGGTCCCCCAAGTGACCTGCGGTTCGATGTCTTCGGCGTGAAACTCGACGAGCGTGTCGTAGGTGCAGCCTTCGTCGGAAGCGAATCCACGCCACTTGTCGCACAATGCTTCGAACGAAACATCCTTTGGTAAACGATCGCGGCCTTCTAAATACTCAAAGGTCGTTTCGTCGGGAGAGATCAGTCCCGCGCGCGCCCCGCCTTCGATTGTCATATTGCATACCGTCATGCGGCTTTCCATGGACATGCTGCGAATCGCTTCGCCGGTGTATTCGATGACGTATCCTGTACCGCCTGCGGTGCCGATGCGGGCGATTACTGCGAGTACCACATCTTTCGCGGTGATGCCGACGGGAAGCGCGCCGTTTACGCGGACTTCCATTGTATTTGACGGCACTTGGATCAGTGTCTGTGTTGCCATTACGTGTTCGACTTCAGAGGTCCCGATTCCGTGGGCCAAGGCACCGAATGCGCCGTGGGTGGACGTGTGGGAATCTCCACATACGATGGTCATACCGGGCAGGGTCAATCCCAGCTCTGGGCCGACGACGTGGACAATACCGTTCAGCGGATTGTGCATATCGAAGCATTCAACGCCAAATTCCGCGCAGTTTGCGGCAAGTGTATCCACCTGCTTTCTGGAGAGTTCGTCGGCGATTGGTTTTGAGCGATCAGTGGTCGGGATGTTGTGATCCATTGTGGCCGTGGTGAGATCGGGGCGGCGCATTTTCCGATTAGAAAGGCGCAGGCCTTCGAAGGCCTGGGGTGACGTGACTTCGTGAACGAAGTGGCGGTCGATGTAGAGCAGGGGATTCTGGCCTGCTTCGGTTTCTATAACGTGGGCGTCCCAGATTTGCTGGTAGATGTTTTTAGGCATGGTAGGTTTCCTTGTTTCGGGCCTATTTTTTATGAATTGTGTTTTCGGAGGACATCGTCCAGCGCTTCGCGAAGCAGGGTGGCTTCGTTCAGGCCTTCACGTTTTGCGAGTCGTTGCAGACCGTCAAGTTGTCCGGTAGTATAGTGCGTGGTTTTCGTGACCATCTTTTCTTCACGGGCGAGGGAGACCTTGTTACGCCCGGATATCTTTGCGCGGTAGAGCGCTTCGCAGCATTTTCTGATCACGTCATTGCTATTCGCGCCGTCGTCCGGAAATGCTGCGACGCCGCAGCTGATGGTTGCGTCGACTACGTGCTTATTGGAACCGACGAGGATCGTCTGTTGCGAGTCGAATTGATTTCGCGACTCCTCGATTCGTAAGAACGCTTGTTCCTTTTCCAGGGAATCGAAGAGGATCATGAAAGCGTCGCCGCCGTATCGAAAGACCTGGCCAGAGTCTCCGACAGTAAGATGCAGGGTCTTTGCAAGATTATCGATGATGCTGTCGCCGATTTCGCGATTGTAGGTGTCGTTAATCTTTCCGAACCAGTCGATATCGACGAGTGCGATGGAAATTCCAGAGGGATTTTTCGCATTGCTGTCAATCATGCCATCGAATAAATTCAGGAATTCGTTGTATCCGAATAAAGCTATTTTTGGTGCCGTTGCCATAAATGGTTCTCCGGTTGTGAGAAGTATAGAGGATACCTATTCTAACATATGTATGTCAACCAATGTATATATGCAAACATTTAGCATTATTTTCGAAGATACGTAATCCAGATCGTTTGTTTAAGCGTCTATATTGCAAATATATATGAAATTTGCCGAAGAATGAATACTTTTCTCGTTCGACCGCAATCTATAATAGGAATGAATGGTAGGTAAATCCGGCACATCCAATACATCCAAGAGTAAAGTGCGATTTATGTTGTCGGTTTTTGTTGGATAGTGTATGATTTATGAACAGCGGGGGAGAGGTAGATTAGCAATGGGCCGAAAATCGAAGTATGACATAGATGCCGAGTGGGACGATCCTTTTGAGCGAAAGGGCGAGCGTCGCTTTGCCGAGCGTTGTCTAGAGCGATTTGTGATC
>DTSJ01000117.1 GCA_012965445.1 Candidatus Hydrogenedentota bacterium | reverse complement strand
TGACGGGGAAACGAGTCGTCCTCCGAATCAAATCAATCCTGACGACGATGCGGAGGTATACAGCGATGCCGCGTAATCATTTTTCCGAGCACCAGGAAGGCTTTGTGTTGGTCACAGTTCTGTGGCTGCTGGTGATCCTGAGCGTTATCACGATGGGTTTTTCACATCGTGCGATGATGGAACGGCGGATGGCGTGGTACGGGATGGACCAAGCGCAAGCGCAGGCGATGGCGCGGGGTGCTGTTAACCGGGCACTCCTGGAACTTTCGAACAAGGACCGATTTGCCTCCTATCTCGGACATGAACAGTACGATGGGCGGGATCAGCGTTGGGCGCGTCCAACGAATTTGCTTAATGAGGCGGGCTATTTCTCAATTAGTGACGAAGAGAACTTCGCTGAGGATATCTGCCGCTATACGATCACCGACTGCGAAAGCAGGATCACTTTGAATGATGCTCCTCGCGAGCTGCTCGAGAACATGGACGTGTTTGATTTTAACGCGATCGATGCGATTATGGCTCGTCGGGTCCGGGGTGACGGCAGTGAACGGCTACATCGATTCGTGAGTGTTGATGAGGTGTTGACGATTGAGGAAGCCAATGGAACGGATGAGGAGATGTGGTTCGGCACGGCGGAAATTCCCGGATTGCGATCACTGCTGACGATATGGGGTATTGGAGGAGACGGCCTAATCAACGTGAATACGGCTTCGCGGGAGGTTCTGGCGATGATTCCTGAACTTGACGGAAATCTGCTTGACGATATCGTAGCCTTTCGGGCTGGTTCTGATGAGGTTCTGGGGACAAATGATGATCATTCCTTTCGGGATCTCCGAAATATGTGGAGGGACCTGGGAGTGAGCGCTGAAGCCTTGGCGCCGATACTCGAATATTGCAAGACCAATTCGCAGTGGTTTAAGATAACAACGCATGCAACACGCCGGCGGGGGAAGATTAGCGCGTATTGCACTGTCATCGTCGAAATGCAAGGGGGCGATGCGATCATCAAGGATTGGAAAGAGGGGATCATTGGGTCGTAACAGCGGACATATTCATGTGCTTCAATGCTCTGAGAAGTCGATTACATGTTTGCGTGCACGTGTTGATCATTCGGGTGTAGTGGTAGACAAACACATCACGCGGCATGGCGACTGGTCAGAGGCAGACGGTACGCTGCAGCGTACGCTCGTGGAGTTTGTGGAGACGCAGAATCTGTCAGCCGCGCGCGTGGTTACGATCCTTCCACGACACAGCGCCACGGTGCGCCTACTCGAGCTTCCTTCTCATGATATCGAGGAGATAGCGGGAATGGTGGAGTTGTCCGCGAGCGATTTCGTCCCTTATTCGCCGGACGAAATCGTGGTATCTAGCTGTATCATCAAGAAACTTCCCAAAGAGCAATCACAGGTGTTGGCAGCCGTGGTTCATCGCTCGGTATTGGATGAGCATCTGTCATTGTATCAGGGAGCCGGGCTGGCTCCTGAGAGCATCTATTTGAGTACTGCGTGTATGCTGGCGGCATTGGAGTATCCGACTGCTCACGGGGACGGAACAGTGCTGTATGGTCATACGACTGCGGACTCTCTTGAGCTCTTGGCGCTCTGCGATGGCAAGGTTCTCTATACCCGCGGTCTCGAGACAGATGCGTCTGATTCTGAAAAGCTGTGTACGACAGTTGAGCAGGCATTGGGAGGGTGTGAACGTGAATTACCTCAGACGGTGTCTGGACCCGTGTATTTCAGCAGCGGAGACCAGCCGTGTGGTTCAGTGATCGATCAGATTCGAGGCGGGGTGAACCGCGAACTTGTTGAGAATAGTACGGGGTTGAGGGGCGTGAAGAAGGGTGACGGCGCTTTGAATGGTATACCCCTGCCTGAAATCGGTGCGGTACTTCTTGCGCAGCAGGACTCACCCTATTCGGTAGATTTGCTGCCGCATTCTGTGAAGGATCATCGGGAGCGAAATCGATCGAGGCGACTGCTGCTGCAAAATGTCGTAACCGGGCTTCTGACGGCGCTGCTCATCGCAGGAGCCTTCGGGCAGGCGGTGTATCAGCGCAATGTATATCGCGATGAACTGCGGGCACGGGCGGATGAACTGCGCCCCGAAGCGAGCCGGGTTGCGCTGAAACGAGGTCATCTTAATCGGCTTCAGGAACAGGTGACGCGAACGGATACAGTCTATGAACATTTGGCAAGGATCATTTCGCAGACGCCCACAAGCGGGTTAAACTTCTCCCTGTTTGCCTATGAGTATGACAAGGGAATTACATTGCAGGGCCGGGCGGACAGTCCTGCAAAGTTCGGATCGCTTATTGACCAGCTGCGTACAGTAGGCAAGTCGGTGTATCCGCAGTTTGCGGCAGCGCAGGAGACGTATCGGCACTCCAGGATGGAGCGTGGCAAGAACGTGTGGGAATATTCGATATCTATCCAATTCCCGAAGGAGACGGGGGGAAGTAATGAGTAGCAGCGCTTCATCACTTTCTGTCCGCGAGCAGCGCCTTTTGACCTCAACGATATTTCTTGTTGTTACGGTACTGATTGCAGGAGCTGGATACAAGGGATACGATTATCTTCGAATCATGGATCGTCGGATTTCGAATAGCGAGCAGGAACTTTTGAACCTGCATGAACAGACTCTACTAAGCCGCAGCGTTGATGCGGCATATCAACAGGTAATCTCCCAACATTCTACCGGTATGTCGAAAGAGGAAATTCATGATTCGCTGCGGCGGGAAATCGATCGGCTGGCATTGGTAAACCCGGATCTCCCGGAATCGGAGAAGTATCTCATTAAAATACCTACACTGCCGCCCGGCGTTTTGCGTGAAGAAGGTGAGGGATACCGCGAATACCGGATTCGATTCAGGGTTCCTTCCTGCAGGGTGATTGTGGCACTCGCATTTCTGAAGCGTTTGGAGCAAAGCAACCAGCTGCTTCGCATCGACTCATTCGAGTTAAAGCGATCTCATTCCGCCAAGTTTGTGTCGTTGACAATCGAGGTGACGCGCACGGTTCTGAGTGAAGTCGAGATTAGAGTGCCGGATGATTCTCTATCGGAATGGGATGCTGCTGTATTCAAGGGTGAGGTCGGTACGAGCGGGAGTCAAATATTATGATGCGCGGACCTATGATACTTTGGGTTGCGCTGGTGGTGCTTTGCGTCGCGGTGGCGGGTCTTGTTGTGAAACGTCAACTTGCGAACCCAATGGCGTCACGCGGAGCCGTTCTTGAAGCGGACATCGATAGTCTTGTCATACGTCCGGTTTTCTATATTGAGCCGTCGAGTATTGACTACGACGAGCTCAATAAGCACGTCGTCGCCCATCCCAAACTGTGGCAGGAACTCGTGCCGCCGCCTGAGCGTGCCGCGCCTGTTGCCAAAGGACCGGACTTCAAGACGCTGCTGATGGGTGTGCTTCCGAGCAAGCGTCGCGAAATGAAGGTGGGCGGGACCGTAAAAGTACATACGGTTACACCCGGAAAGCCTCGGGGATTCTGGGCAACGGTGGGCGACACGATCAACGGCATGAAGCTGGTAAAGATAACGCCGACCCATCTTGTATTCGAAAAATACAAGAACGATAAGGCCTACACGCATGATCACCCGAGGCGCTGAAACCTGTACATTGTTAACCAAAATGATTGAAAGATCGTTATGAGTGTGAAGGATAGAATCTGAATGACGAACAAAATATTAGCGAACATAGTATTTTCACGAGCGATATCTGCGTGTCTGGTATCGTTTACCTGTCTTGGAGCGATTGCGCAGGCCCAGCAGTCACCAACCAGTCCTCAATCGCAGGCGCGACCGACTGTCGGGAGCGGTCTGGGAAGCAACAGTTCGAACTCCAATGAGAAGGCCGCGTCCCGGCCAACAGTGACTAGACGAACGCCGACAGCGACTCCCCCGAAGGCATCTTCGAGTAAGCAACGTCCGATATCGCTGGACGGGCTTCTCGGCGACGGAAGCGTCATGATCGGCGGCAGCACTCAGTCGCAGGCACTGCGCGTCGTGGCGTCGAGAGAGCCGTTTGAGCCGCTGCTTGAGAAGAATATCGCGTACGGCACGCTACCGAAGGCTGTCAGCGATGAAGCGATATCTCTTATTGGACCGATGGATGCACTTGAGTTTCTGGATGCGTTGTCTGCGGCTACGGGATGGAACATAGCGGCTTCTCCTGGTCTGGCAGAGGTTCAGTTGAGTTTTTGGCTGAATGAAATGACTCCGACGCAGGCAATAGGCGTGCTGAAGTTTAACGAAATTTTTTACGATGATACTTTTGATCATGGTGTATTCTGCACTAAAAAATTTTCGATGCCTGATCCGTATTTTATTATCAAGTATTACGCCGAAAGGGAGTGTCCGTTTTCTAGACTTTTGGAAGATGTTTCCTCTACCG
>DTSJ01000116.1:725-15025 GCA_012965445.1 Candidatus Hydrogenedentota bacterium | reverse complement strand
ATACCATTCGGGTGATGCCTCGGTAGTACGCCGGGTCGTCTTTTTTGTACCGGAAAAGCCGACCAATGATGAATACGTGGGATAGGGCTGCGGCGAGCATGCCCGCGGCATAACCTATGTTGATGATTGTGACGTGCGTTGCGAGCCAGAAATTCGTGTCGAGCACAGCTTCGAGACTGGGCATCGTGTCATTCTGGTTCGTGATTTCGTATCGGCCAGCGATAAAGAGGCCGAGCGCGCCCAGGAATGTTGCTGCGGAGATCGCGATTTTTTGACGGTTGACGTATTCCAGAAACAAGGCTACGACGACGCAGACCGCTGTGATAAAGAGCACCGTTTCGTAGAGCGTTGAAATAGGCGGACGTCCGCGGATGATGCAGCGCATGGTGATAGCAGTAACGAGCATGATGAGCGGGACAATGACGGCGACAATGGTCGCGCGATTGAGCCATTTGTTTTTGAGCGAGAGCCACGAGAGCGCCGCGAGTATAAAACTGAACACAAAGAGGATCTGGGCGCGGTAGATTAACTGTGCGTTGTAGTAGGTGATCTCAAGGGGAATCTTGCCGTATTCATCGCGTTTCGTGGCTTGTTTGATCATGAGTCCGTTCAGGGTCTGAAGCTCCTGTTTGAACGCAAGCTGGTTGTCGACTTTGTCGACAGTACCTTCAAGAGATTGAAGGATGGCGAGCTCCTCTTCTGTGAAGGGGTGGTCGAACATATTCTCTGCCATCATCCTCGGGGTGTACCAGTCCTTCTGTTCCGAGTCTGTAGGCGGAATAAACATGATCGCATAAGCAGTCTCCTGGGCCACATATCGGGGGAGGAAGAAGTCGTCGATGGCGTTTATCTGGTCCTCATATTTCTCAATACCCTGTTCCTGAACCACTGTTTGCAGGGCTATCAGGCCCTTCTGGATGTCTCTGGCACCTGCAAGTACGTCGGCCATTGTAAGTTCTACATCCTGCCCTTCGAGACCGAGAACCTTTCGCATCAGGTCGCTCTTTTCGAGCGCGAAGTGCGCTCGTGCGAAGTCGAAGTAGTGAATAAGGCCTTCGAACTCGGACACGGCACCCGCCAGGGCAAGGATAGCGCTTTCCTCGTAGGTGCGTTCTGCCTGTTCCATATCGCCGATGATTCTGGCGCGTCCATAGAGCTCCCGAAGGGAGTCGACGAGTTCATTGTAGCTGTACCGATCACGCTGCTTGTCGTGGCTCTCAACGCCGATGGTTGTGACGACATCCGCATCGTCAATAATGAATATCGGGTAATCCATGGCTTTTTCGGGATAATACAGGCAGTCCAGAAGCCATTCGACGTGCTTCAAGCTGTCTCTTCGTTTTGTTTTAGATCCGTCTTCGTTCAGGGGGCGGTATGAGCGTTTTCCGCTGATTCGGAGCATTTTGAATTGTGCGAAGGAATCGAGTGGCTTGACGCGGCCTCCATCCAGCACGGGGAGTTCTGAGAATAGACGAATCGTGTTGTCATCCCACTGTCCCGCGCTGTGAGGCGAAGCAGCGCGTGTGGGCGTAAGGAAAACGAGACTTGTCAGAGTCGCGGCGAGGATGGTGCAGAGGGTCGATTTTTTCATGATGTCCGTCTCTTCGCTTCAATACGCATGTAAGCGAGTAGTTTCTGGGTAAAGTGAAACAGCAGTCCGATGCTGACAATGATACAGGCGTAGAGAGGACCCTGGTCGCCGGGGTTACGGACGACGGCGAACTGCGAATAGAGAGGCTCTCCAGTCTCCGGGTTAGGGGGACTCCACGATTCTTGGAAGAAAGTGTAGCCGTCGTGCCGCAGTGGATGGTTCATCCAGATTCGAACTATATCTTCCTTCCCGTCCTTGGTCTTGGTGATGTAGCTTTCGAAGCTCTTCGCCATGCCCGTCCCCGCGTGCTGCTCATGGATAAATTCGTCGAGCGTAACCTTGAAGGGGAGAGACCAGCGCTTACGAGTGAGATTGATGAGCCAGGCCTGATCGCCGGACATAACCGTGAGTGGCGCATTGCTGTAGCCCCACAAAATGCCTTCGGTGGCGTGTTGGGTTTCTTTGTCAGTGATTTCGACGTATACGCCGGGCGCGTTTCGCTCGGCTTGCAGATCCGGTTTCATGTTGTCCAGAAAGAATCCGTCCACGATGCGGGAATTCGTAGGCATTACGTCGCGCTCCTGATTGACCCAGGAGTTGATGCTGTAATCGGATAACTTGAGTTCAAACGGAAGATCAGCGTTGTGGAAAACCCGCGTTTTGCCGTTGGTCAGGTCGGAAAACTCCGTGTCCTGAATCACGTGGAGCGTTTGGTCGTCACCGATGCCCCCAATTTCGATGGCCCAGTCCACGTAGCTCACGAATTCGTTCGAAGACTGCGTCTCGTACAGCCGCATGTGTCCACGGTTCGCGAAATGGAACGTCAGCGCGCAACTGACCAGCATAAATGCGATGCCAAAGTGGGTAATGAGAACACCGGCCGTGTATCGGTTCTTGCGAATTCGGATGAATCCGCCGAAAACCAGATTGACGGCGACCAATACCAGCAGTGTATACGCGCCAGGAAGCGGGATAGTAATCGGACCGATCTGGTGCAAGACGAAAACGGAATCAAAGTATTTCTGTTGGGCCGCATACAGTCCATTGTCGACCTGGTACAGCGTACCGAACAGTATGATCAGGAACATAAAGACGAGCAGGACGACGGTGACCGCGTGGGACGCAACCAAGTTGAATATTAGCTTTGCAGTTTTTTTCATGATTTCTCTTGGATTGAGGCGCAGAACACCATAAATTTGTTCCAGTTGTTGCGCACGGTTTCTCTGGGTCCAGTAAACTTAATGTAGAGGCTCTCGGTTTCGAGTTCATACGAGGCGCCCAGAAGCATCTGGTCTTCCTTAGCCGGGCCGCCCATGCCCTCATAACTTCCTTCGCACACGAGCAGCGGGACTTCTTCGTTAAAGAAGAAGACGGTAGGCTGCAGCATGAGCTCCGTGTCCTGTAGCGGTTCTTGTCCAAATTGACCAAGCCAGCGATTGAAGTTGTTGAGGCGTCCGCCGCCGTCTCCGCCAAATACAAAGACGGCGCATTCGGCTTCCTGGCCAGGTCTGTCTCCCATCGTGAAAGTGATCAGACGCATGGACGATCCCGTGTTGGATTTTCTCCATCCTTCGGGGACTTCCCAAGTGTAGTCGCCAGCGCCGTTCGGCGCAGGTTCTGTCGAAGCGGGTGCAGATCCCACGGCAGGATGATCCGCAGGCATAGTAGCACCGGCCGCCAGAGGAGGTGCTGCGGAGGGCTGTGCGTCGTGGCTGTGTCCGTCGTTCAGATACAGCGAGTCAACGAAACTAGCAAACTGGTTGAGTTCAGGCAGGAGCTTCGAGTCCGGGCCGATCATTTTTATCGTAATGAGTGAATCGGGTGTCTGGATAAGCGCACCAATGATACGGTAGTCCGACTTCACTTCGGTTGCGCCCATACCTTTGAAATCGCCGACGAAATTAACGACCTTGGCCGGATGTCCCATGATGACCACATCCGGCAGGTTCTCAACTTCTTCTTCAGAGTAGGGGGCTGCATTGAACTGTCCGCGCCATCGATTAGCATTAGCGAATATACCCCCGCCGTCTCCAGGAAGCAAAGATACGTAGCATTCCATGTCACCGTCGGTGCCGATCGAGAAGTTGGGGTTACGGGCCAGAGTCGGGGAAACCTCTGTCCATCCAGCAGGAACAGTATAGTGGAAAGGACTCTCCTCCTCCTCCTCTTCGTTGCTCAGAGTGGGAAAGCGCTGCTCGCTGGTAGCGTTTGCGCGTTCTTCGGCGCGGTACTCTGAACGCTGAGCGGTCTCGGTAATCTCAGTGGGATCACTTGATCCGCCGCACGCGCCGAGCAATGCCGTTGAGGCAACGACCAGTATCATTCTTGTGGAACTGTTCATTCGGGGATCCTTGTTGGATTGACAGGTATTTGGTCAATAAAAACAGACTCGTATTGTACTATTTCCACGCTCTGAAGGTCAAAACTGCCTCGTGGTATAAACACGGGAATATGCGGTATTGTTCCTTGATCTGATGGCTTTCTCGCTGAAGGATCGGACGATTTCGTCGATAAAATAACTAGTCAACCGAGACACGGATGTCGAGGCGAAGTTAGACACGGAAGTCGAAAATTCTGGAAGTAGAAACCGGTATCACCGGGGTTTGCTTCCAAAAAATGGCTAATCCCATTTTGCGAGAATGAATGAACGGTATCTGGGGTGCCTGACGAGCACCGTGCGACTGGAAATCGTTCAACAATAATTCCTCCATGAGCGCGTTATGACACACGGTGTCATAACGCACTTGCTGTTTATAGAGGAAAAGATCACGAAAGCAGCGGCTACGAATTTCCTGTTGTTTCATGTACTATTGGGGCTGTGTCTGAGCAAAAACATAATGCTGCTCGTCGCAAACGGATGGGTGCCGTCACTGCTCACGCTTCTTGTCCTCGCAGGCGGCATCTTGCTCATCTGGATACAGTTTCCTTTTGCACGGCGTTTCGCCGATGTGCCCTTGGTTCTCCTTTTCATTATTGCCGGGGCGGTCAGTTGGTGGACTCGTCATGTCGGACCACCCGGCGATGCAGTGCAGCGACTTGTAATCAAGCAACCTGAGGACGCAAGGTACATAATCCGTGGAAAAGTCGAGCGCCCCGATGTATTGCTCTACGGCGATGAGTACATGCAGTTCCAGCTGCGCGTCCGCGAAATCGAAGTCGACGGAAGCCTCTATCAGGTCGACGGCGGTGTACTCGTAAGATGGTCCGAACCAAACCGCGCGCTTGTGCATGGAGAAGAAGTGACAATCGAGGCGGGGATGCTGCCGACGATCCAACGAATAAATCAGGGAGTACACGGCATTGAAGAGTACTACCGACTACAGGGCATTCACAGTTCAGTCCGAATTCGAGGCCCGGGCGTTGTAGAGCATGTCTCGCAATCGCCCTTCTGGTCAGTACGCGGCTGGGCCTCGCGCATACGGCAGGACTTGGCAGAGTGGCTCGTCGAGTCCGGTACCGCCCACATCCTCGCAGTCTCCGGGGTTCAGCAGGTGTACCGTACAGACTACGGCGGGAGCATCCGAGTATCACGAGAAGACGGTAAACTCAAGATTTCGGGCGCGCGCGAGGTGAAGAACATTGCAATCAGATAGGGGGGCTGGTATACGATTGCCCGCATTGCTAATCTATGGATGCGTCGATTTTCAGGGACAGTTCGAATGAAAGCCTATATAAGATTAGTGTTGATATTGATGTGGGTGTTCGTGACCTTCACGTATCGTGCTGTCGGCCTGTTGATATCGCCGATGTCAAAGCGCGCGGATCACTTTTTCCGGAGGACGGCGTTTCGTGCGTGCGCTAAAGGTGTACTCGCAATCACCGGGATACGATTTACAGTTGAAGGTCCGCGCCCGCAGGCTCCGTTCTTTCTGGTTTCCAATCACGTCAGTTTTTTCGACGTCTTTATCATTGCTTCCGAACTGGGATGCG
This sequence comes from Candidatus Hydrogenedentota bacterium, assembly GCA_012965445.1. Next base: position 9,504 of record DTSJ01000116.1, on the reverse strand, counting down.
TGTTCGTGTCAAAAGCGGAACTCGGAAAATGGCCGATATTTGGATTTATCGCCCGCAACATGAATACGATTTTGATCGATCGGAAGGGTTTTCGCGACACGCATCGGGTCAACAGCGAAATCACCGAAGTCATGAATGACGGTCTGGGAGTCGTCGTATTCGCCGAAGGTACCGTGTCGCAGACGGGTGAGCTGATGCCCTTCAAACCCGCGCTGCTGCAGCCAGCTATTGAGCTGCAAATGCCCGTCCGCTATGCGAGCATACATTACGCTACACCCCATCGCAGAGACGCCGCGCGGGAGGCAATCCTATGGAAAGAGGGGGTCAGTTTTGTCAGGCATTTCCTGAACATCGCCGCGCTTCCGTACTGCGAGGCAACGCTGACATTCGGAGAGGGAGCGGTTGAGGCCGACGATCGAAAGCAGTTGGCCTCCGATTTGCATCAAGCCGTAAAATCTCAGCACAAGGTTACGGGATAATATAGTTCTTGCACGATTACACTGCATGAGGTAAGCTACCAAATGTTTTGCGGGAATCGATTTATAGGAACTCTGTTATGACTGATTCTGGTGCAATATCCGAGGAACTACAGACGAATATTGAAGGTTTCGAGTTTGCGAAAACCGAAGCACCAGATCTTGTTTCAGGATTGATCAGGGAGCAGTTCAACTGGCGCATCGACGACAGGAGCTGGTCGGTCGGGGAGCGCATCGATCATTTGTATCAGACCGGAATTCATTTAGTTCCAGCTATGAAAGCTGAGATAGATGCCGGACGCAGCGCAGGGAAGACGGCTACTGGACCGTTCAAGTACAGCTGGTTAGGAAACACGTTCTCGAAAGCCGCCGGGGTGCCGACGGATCCGAACAAGGGAAAGGTAAAAGCCCAAAGCTGTATGTGCCCGGATCGGATTTGAATCCGGAGGAATTGGTGCCAATGTTTGTGAATCTTCAGGATGATCTTATTGATGTGACCCGTGCGGCGAGTGGGCTGGACTTGAAAAAAATAGAGGTATCATCGCCCGCAATGAAGATTCTTCGGCTGAGCCTCGGGGTCTGGCTGGGAATGCTTCCGAATCATCAGCGCCGCCACTTTTTTCAGGCGCGCCGCGTGCTGGACGCAATGCCTAAGTAGTTCGATTGTTGACCGAGGCGTTTGAGAGTATTGATATAGACGGAGGAAAAGTATTATGAGATTGGGCGATATCGAGATCGTTCGAGAATTGAGAAAGACAGGCTTCCAGCATGTCTTGTTCGACTTCGACGGAACCATCAGTCTGCTGCGCGAAGGTTGGCAGGGCGTCATGCAGTCGATGATGGCCGAGATGATTTGCGGTGATGAGACGCTGACAAACCGGGTGAATAAGCGAATCATGGATTTCATCAATAAGACGACCGGTTACCAAACCATCATACAGATGGACGGATTGATAGATTTGATTCGGGAGTTTAACAATATACCTGAGGAAGAAATACTCGATGCTCAGGCCTACAGAAAAATCTACAACGACGCCTTGATGCTTCCCGTCAACGTACGTCTGGACAAACTGTCGAAGGGCGAGGTCACGCAGGAAAAGATGTGCGTGAAGGGTGCGCGGGATTTTGTCGAGGGGTTGGCGACAAAAGGGGCGTCACTGTATATCTTCAGCGGCACAAATGAGGAAGACGTGCGGAATGAGGCAGAGTTACTTGGACTCGCGGACCATTTCAAGCATATCTGGGGCGCTTTGCGGACCATTGAAGAGTATTCCAAGGAGAAGATCCTAAAGGAGTTGATCGAGGAACACGGACTCGAAGGGCCGGAAATACTGATTGTCGGAGACGGGCCCGTGGAGATCCAGCTGGCCCGCCAGTACGCCTGTAAATCCGTAGGTGTTGCTTCAAATGAGGCGAAAGGCGGTCTGGATGTAGTTAAGCGGGATCGCCTGTGGGACGCGGGTGCAGACATCATCGTGCCAGACTTCAAATGCGCAGACGAGTTGGTGAACTATCTCTTCGAAGGAGCGCCCACTTCCGAATGACGCGTTCGGGCTACCTTATTTTTTTGCGAATTTTTTGCTCATCCATTCGATCAGGACTTTGTTGAGTTCTTCGGGCTTTTCCTGCTGCGTCCAATGACCGCAGTCCATAACCGTGTATTTTTCGAGATCGTCGATGAAGTCTTCCATCCCGTTTGAGGAGGAGGGGGGCAGGATGACATCGTGTTCAGCACCGACGTAGAGGCAGGGGACCTCGATTTTCCAGGGCGTGTCTTTGAGGATCGCACCCATCTTCGCCGCGTTTCGGTACCAATTCAGGCCGCCAGTAAATCCAGTCGCGGTGAACGTGTCTGTAAAATACTGCATAACTTCTTCGGGAAGGAAGTTGATTACATTGAGTTTTTCCCGGGCGATCATAGCGAGCAGATCGAGCTGCCGTTCGGGTGAATCCTCGGGTAGCTTTACAAATTCTTCTTTGTCCCAGATTCCGCCACGACTGAGCATAAAGTTGAATGAGTGGCGCACGTCTTTCTCCAGCACCGCTTCGGCTTGTCCCGGTTTCATAAAAGTATACACATAGTAGTTCGAACTCTGGATGATCAGGGATTTTTCGCGTTCAACCGGCGGAAGGTGTGGCGGGCGCGACGCAGGAGTGTTCACGCCGATGATTCCAAGGCAGCGATCCGGGTGGAGACGCGGCATAGACCAGACGACTCCGCCCCCCCAGTCGTGTCCGCAGAATACAGCCTTCTCGATCCCTTTGGCGTCAAGCATTCCCACGAGGTCGTCGCAGAGGTGCTTCATGGTGTATAGGGTCGGGTCTTCTGGGCCTCCCGTTAAGCCGTATCCGCGCTGATCCGGGGCGATGGCATGGAATCCCGCACCGCTAAGCGCCTTAATCTGGTGCCGCCACGAAAATGCCAGCTCCGGGAACCCATGGCAAAACACGATAGGTACGCCAGAGCCCCGCTCGTATACAGCCATTCTGATTCCGTTTGTTTCGACGTAGGACGGCTTGGGCATAAAAGGGGCTGGTTTCACGCCCGAAGTGTCCACGGCCCAGGCGGGGGACGAGGAGGCAACAGCTGCGAGTCCGGTCAGGGCGGTCGATTGCAGGAAAGTACGGCGTGAGATGTTCATAATGCGTATCCTTATTGTCGGGCGGTTTTTATTGATTCGTATAGATATCCGCTAACGCTACCAAATGAAGAAGAGGCGGTCAAGCCACTAACCCGACCCATCGCATCACAAAGTTCCTCTTATATACTTAGAGCGCGTGTTGCAGACTTTCCTGCGAATATGGATGCGGGCTACGGTATCTGTGGGTGGGAAAGCGAGTTACGGGAAACGAGCGGGTAAGAGTCGTAAGTTGTCTGTTTGTAACATCTTATAAGAGTAAACTATTGACAGAAAATTGGATTTCCGGTCGGCCTTGGAAGACCATCGTCTGACTGTACTCACGACCTCCCATATACTGGTTCAATCCCGTCTGTGACTGTCTGCAGACTTCTCTATGGGGAAATTTCGTCCGAAAGGATCTGTTGATGTCTGTGTTGAAAAATCGACCCTTACCATTGGTGCTTGCAGTGCTGCTCATGGCTGTTTCCGCAGTCGCCGAGCCGGGGAGTTTTCTTCCGATGGGCGGCGTACAGGTCCAAGCGCAGCAAGAAGCCACGGAGAACGCAAAAGACGAAGCGTTCTATATGCTGAACGCGTTCTGGTTTAAGGAGGACGGGGGCGCCGAAAAGTATGCTGAGTACATGGCTGCTGCCGGACCGTTTGTGGCGAAACATGGCGGCAAAGGCGGCGATGCGTATATCCCTGTCGCCGCGATGATCGGGAAGTTCGATGCGGACCTCGTGTTTTTTGTTGAATGGCCGAATGATAAGGCGTTCACGACTTTCCTCGCGGATCCCGGCTATCAGGCCGTGAGCCAACTTTGAGGCGAGGCAATCAAGGATTCGTTGCTGTTCCGTTGCAAAAAGGCGTAGTAGGCCCGCTTATCTATCAGTCGAGTTTGTAGATTCGCGTAGCCGTACCGTGGAACATCGCCGTCTGTTCGTCATCGGCGTATTGGGCGGCGATTTTCTTCAGGGCGTTGTAGAGGACGTGATAGGAAAGAGAGCGGCGGTCTACGGGGAAGTTGCTCTCGAACATACAGCGGTCCGGGCCGAAGGATTCGATGGTGTGATGGTAGTAGCGGGCCTGGGCTTCGACGAATTCGTCCGAAGTCGGAGGCGCGTCCTGCTTGTCCCAGCCGAAACCGTTGTCCGGCATGGCAAGTCCGCCGATTTTCGCGACGACGTTCGAGCATTTCGCAATGGCAGTGATGTCTTCACGCCATTTCTCGTAGATTTCCTCCCGTTTGTCAGCGTAGGGGCCAACGCCAAGCGGCGTGCCGAAATGGTCGAGGATCATCGTCGTGTCGGGGACAGCCTCGGCGAGGTTGCGGAAGGCGGCGTTCTGGTGGTGGTAATGCCAGGTATCGTAGGTGTAGCCGCGTTCCCCGAGTCGTGCAACGCCTTTGCGGAAGTCTTCGTCTTCATAGAGGCCTTCCTGTGCGCGTCCTGGAATCGTGAGCGATTCGGGATAAGGATCTCGTGCGCCCGCATGTCGGATGCCGCGAAAAATTCCTTTGGCGGCTTCTTCGTGCGCGTCGAGTGCTTCGTCGAGTTCAGCCGCCCTGAGATCGGTGCGGGATACGATGGCAGAGATCACCGCGCCTTCGCCTTCGCGAGACTGAGCGGCGATTTCCTCGACGAATACCGTTTCGCCGACAGACTTCAAATGCTCAGGGCCGTCTTCGAGGTAGCTAGCGCCGCACTCGAGAAAAACTGTTTTGGTGATGTTGTGACCCGAACCCGTGTCGCCCCAAAGGTGTTCTAGAATATACGTGGAATTCGGGCGATGCCAAAGATGATGATGGGGATCGACAATGGGGCGCTCCGGATCGATGATTGGTTCGCTGACCAGTGCCAGCCATTCGTCGCTGCCGTGCCTTACTTCCGACATGATTTACTCCTGAATTATGTGGAATCAGATTTGCTATTGTTACAAATTCAACCGCCATTGTCGAGCATCAAAGTCTTTACCGCGTTCAGACTTCCAACTTCACATCTGTCACGCCATGCAGGAAAACGGAAACTCGTCCCGCAGCTCGATGCCTTGGGCCCGGTCGAATCATTACCGCTCCGACGATTCGGCGGAGCGGTTCGCCCCACCATGCTCGATTCAGCAAGAGCTTGGGCGGCTGCGCCTGCAATGCCTGAATTTGGCCGACTTCGACCATCCGTTCCTTTTCAATTTCGATCATCGCTGCGGTCAATTCATCAGGATTGACCTTCGATTGCGTCATAAGGGGAACCAGATGGTTCGCGGTAACAATCGCGTCACGCAATGCGATGTTCACCCCTTGCCCGCCGACGGGTGACATCGTATGCGCCGCATCACCAATCAACAGAACACCCGGCTTGCTCCACTTTTCAGCGCACTGCGAGGCCGCGCTCAGCAAAAACGGCTTGCGTATCACATCCAGATTGTCACGCAGATGCGCGGCCAAATCAGGCGAAACATGATTCGCCATTTCCTCAACCCATTGCTCAATCCCCCGGCTCTTCAATTCTCCGAAGGTCCCTTTGAGGATGACCCACGCCATCTGCAAACTCCCGTCCCATGTATGATAGGCAATCAGCAAATGCCCACTGCTCGCAAACGCCCGGACCCCGTTCCATCCCTCTGGACACGGCAGCTTGCACCATACGATGTCCATCGGAGGGCTGATACTTCGCGCACTTATCTCCGCATGCCTGCGCACTGCCGAACTGCGCCCGTCAGCACCGATGACCAAATCGGCTCGAATGTCCTGCTCGGTTCCGTTCAAGATCGCACGCACGCCGACTACCCGTTCCTCCTCGACCAGCAAACCCTTAACCGTTGCATCACGCTCGAATCGAAATGAGGGGCATGTTCCGGATTCCGCCACCAACGACTCCAGCAGCGCCGCCTGCGATACTGCCAGGAAACCATTGCCTTCCGCGGCGCCCTGGGTGAGTGACTGTGTAAAGATTGATTTGCCGTTCAGATAAACTTCTACTTCCGTTAGCAGGTGGTTCGGTGCTGCCGAAAGGATCTCGCCGATACCCATCTGCTCCAGTGCATCAATTCCGCTGGGCATCAGGATTTCACCGCGAAACTCACGGGCAAAATCCTGTTGACGTTCGAGAAGTGTCACGTGAATGCCGCGCTTCGCCATTACAAAAGCGAGGGATGCCCCGGCCGGTCCGGCTCCTACGATAATCACATGACTCATAAGTACGCCCTCAGACTCAACTAGACGCTTACTCTGGCAACAAGCGCGGATCGGGAGCCGCTAAACTACAGGAATCGTTGCATCGAAACTATTCTTCGATCAATTCCGCGCCCATGCCGTACAGCTCTTCAAGCGTTCTTCCGCGGGCTTTTTCGATTCGGGCGAGACGTTTTTTGTATTGGGAGGCGCCAAACGCGATTACCTCATCGTAGCTGAAATCGAAAGGTAGTTCGCCGATTCGTTCCTCTGTCTCGGCAGTCAGCTTTTCCAGATACACGAAGCCTTCATCCATGATTTCGGGGATGATATCGAAGAGGTCTGGATGCTCCGCGACCATGCGTGAACACAGCCAGACGCCGTATGCGATGTGACGAGCCTCGTCGAGCTGAAGTTTTCGGACGCCTTCGCGTGTTCCGGGCAGGATGTTTGCACCGTCCATTAGTTTATACCACATGAAATAGCCGGTTTCGGCAAGTATGCCTTCGATGGACATATTATAGGTTGCCGATGCGCGAAGGATGTTTTCGGGTGACGGATTGTCGTAGAGGATATTCATGCGGCCGGTGAAGGTTTCGCCGAAGTAGGTCGTGTAAGAAGGGGTGTGATACTGCTGCAGATTTTGCATATCGATGCCCCACGAACTCATAGCACGGTGAAAGAAGTCGATGTGTTTGGCTTCCTCCCACAGGAACGTTGTCAGGAACATCTCTTCTTCAAGATGTCCGCCGTCGGCCACGGCCTTGATTAAGGGGAGCAGATCGAGAGTGACCGCTTCTTCGCCGCTGATGAACTGGGAACCGAGTATGAGGATATACTCCTGTTGCTTTTCGTTCAGGTCGTCCCAGTCCTTCTTGTCCTGCGAGAAATCAATGTCCGCCGGGTTCCATATGCCGAGTTTCTTGGCCTTTTCCCAGAGCTGCATCGGGGGCAAGCTTCGATTGAGACCTCGTGTTGTGGTGACATAAGAATCGCGTGAGGTGGTGATGACGGCCATGATGTATCCCTTCTACTTTTTTTTCGAGACCTGATTATATCGAAAACAGTCAACGGTATGATCATTTACCATCCCGGTCGCCTGCATATGGGCATAACAGATGGTTGAACCCACAAATTTGAATCCTCGTTCCTTCAAATCCTTGCTCATTTTGTCAGAAATATCCGTTTTGGCAGGGATATCCTTCATGCTTTTGAACTTGTTTACGATTGGTTTTCCGTCTACAAAGCGCCAAATGTACTTATCGAAGCTCCCGAATTCTTCCTGCACCTTCAAGAACGCCTGTGCATTCGTCACCGCAGATTTCACTTTCAGGCGATTTCGGACAATCGCTGGGTTCAGCAGCAGCTTCTCCAGTCTCGCTTCCGTAAATCGAGCGACTTTTTGCACGTCAAAGCCCGCGAAGGCTTTCCGGTACCCTTCGCGCTTTTTCAGGATCGTGATCCAGCTTAACCCCGCCTGTGCGCCCTCCAAAATTATAAACTCGAAGAGCAGACGATCATCATGCACCGGAACGCCCCATTCTTTGTCGTGATACTCGACATACAGGGGGTCACTTCCGCACCACTCGCATCGATGTTTCGGTTTTCGGGCCACGCTGACTCCTTCACGAAATTAGTCGAAGCTGCTTTTGAGCCCCAACTGTGCCATCATTTCCTTGTTGGAGTTGTTAAACCCCTCTTTGTAGCCTCTCATCATCTGGTCATACGGCAGGTCGATGTAGGCACCATGATAAGCGACATACTCCATGTGAGGACTGCCGGTGAGCGTCGTGTTCTCCTGCAGAGCGTCAGACTTTCCGTCGAATTCGACCAGTCGATACTGCTTTTTCTTCACGAGCTCCGGCGAAAGGCTGGCATCGAGCTTGAGCCACTGCCCATCAAGGTGGATTCCAGCAAGACCGTGATAGTGCATGATGTCCGTGCCAAGTGCTTCCGCGATTTTCGGCGACAGCGACTGATCGCGCATGTCGCACAGGATTACCACTGCAGGTATATCTACGGACCGGCAAAGAGCGCCCAGCAGCACCGCCTTTCGCACGCAGTAGCCTCTCCCGCTGGTGACGGTGAACGACGCCTTGAACTCTTCTCGTGGAACGCGGATGCTGAATTCGTAAGTGACCTTATCGCGGACGTAGTTGAAAATCTTGACCGCGCGCTCGTTTGGAGTCAGGCCGTCAAGCTCCAGGTTTTCCACGCATTCCTGAATCGTCTCCGCATCGGAATCAATAAAGGAACTCGGCGCGATACAGTCTTCAGCGTTCGGGAATTCGATCATGGCAGTAACCTGTTGCTTTTTGAACTGAAAATTATTGGCGTGAACAATCAATTATCCATATTTCGTTCGGTCGGGGCAATTGAAAACTTGACCCGCGCACCAAAAAGGGCGATACTCGATATCAGTGTTTGCCAAGCGAAAAGGAGGTTGTAGGACCATGTCCATTACACGTCGCGATTTTCTCAAAGCAGGTGTCGCCACCTCAGCCGCCGCGACGCTC
>DTSJ01000116.1:0-715 GCA_012965445.1 Candidatus Hydrogenedentota bacterium | reverse complement strand
GCAGAAGCAGCCACGGGTACACAACATGGCCTGAAGAGCAGCCTCGCCGCGTATTCCTTCCGCGATTATCTGCCGCAGAACGGAAAGCCCGGAAAAATCGACCTGCACCAACTCTTCGACCTCACCGCAAAGACCTACGGACTCAGTGCCATCGAGCCCACCTCCTACTACTTCAGCGCCGAAGACCCCGAATACCTATACTCCATGCGCGCCCACGCCCACAAACTCGGACTCGACATCTCGGGCACCGCCATCCGAAACGACTTCTGCCACATAGAAGAAAACGTCCGCAACGAATCCATCGCCCACGTAAAGAAATGGGTCGATCATTCAGTAAAAATCGGCGCGCCCGCTATCCGCATCTTCGCAGGCAACAATCACGCAAAAGTAAACAAACAACAAGCCAGAGATTGGGCCGTAGACTGCATGAAAGAATGCTGCGATTACGCAGGCGACAACGGCATCTATCTCGCCCTCGAAAACCACGGCTATCTCACCGGAACATCTGTCGAACTCAACGATTTCCTCGATCGAGTAAAACACCCCTGGCTCGGCATCAATCTCGATACAGGCAATTTCACGGAAGACCCCTACGGAAACATCGAGCGAATGGTGCCGCACTCCGTCAATGTCCAACTCAAGACCGAGGTCATCGCCGCGAACGGGCAAGGCCGCGAAGAAGCCGACATCCCACGCATCGTACAGCTCCTCAGTC
>DTSJ01000115.1 GCA_012965445.1 Candidatus Hydrogenedentota bacterium | reverse complement strand
GCAGGACTTGCCGATGCCGGAAATTCACCCGGCTTTCGCGCAGCGTGTTCTTGCGATGATATCGGAGCAGGACTCAACGCGCGGACGTGCTTCTATCCTTCGCTGGGTATACAGCCTTGCTCCTGTCGCGGTTGCAGCGGTGCTGATTCTTGCTGTGGCGCTGAACTCTTCGGTGGACGGTCCTGCCACGACGATTGATGTGTCGGATTCTGATGCGAGGGCAGCGATGGCGTCTATTCTTCAGCAGGACGAGGAAGCATTATTTGATCAGCTCAGTTTGCACTTCGCGCGCAGTGACGCGGGTGACTCTATTGTGTCTGCTGCTTATCAGGTATCTACGCCGGAGCCACAGGTTCCGGATTCGACGTTGCTTGTGTTCGCGCTTGGTGAATCGAAGAACCGTGCGCATGTCGACCAGCAATGGCCTGACAGCAAGGATGTCCGCACGACGATCAGTCGCTTGAATGCTGAAGAGTCGGATCTTTTCAGGCAAATGTTGGTGGTTCATGCTCAGGAAGCACTCCTGGGCGAAGCGTCGTTCGAGGGATAAATCGAGATGCCGGTCCGCATATTCCTTTTCTGTGTTGTAACCTTGATGGTGTGGCTTCCTGCCAGTGCACAGAAGCAGCCGGCGGATGAAAAGGCCTTCCTGGAGGTTCAGGCGAATAACGAGGTTTTTCTGGGTGACCTTGGCCTTGATGAGCAGGAACTGTATGATCTGATTCAATCGTTTATGCTGATACGTTTGAAAACGACCCTGGATCTGACTGACGTTCAGACGCTGAACCTGATGGGAAAAATCGGGGTCTATGAGGAACAGCTCCCGCGCTTGAAGTTTCATAAAGCATTGTTGATTTCCCAACTTCGTATTCAACTGGCAGAGTCGAGCTCTGACGCTTTGATTCAGGAAAGCGTGACGGCGCTTCTTGAGAATGACCAAAAGACGGTTGAGACGCTTAGAAGTATGATCACGGATGCGGGTGATGAACTGGGTGCGGGTCAGCGTGCGAATCTTTATTTGTTCGTTGGAGATTTTGAGCAGGATATCCGGCGGATGGCGATGCACGCGCAGCGCATGAACCAGGCAGGGCATCAGCGTTACACCAAGGAGCTTCATGATCGGTATCACGAGATGACCGATGATGATTCTTCTGCATTGCGGATGATGATCGAAGAAAGAACGAGTGGTCTTGACATCAATGATCCGGATGAAAAGAACATTATTGAACTGGTGGATGCTTGGCTGATGGTGCGTCTATCGTCCGAGTTGAAGTTGACTACCGAAGAGACTGTTCAGTTGTTCAAGCGTGTGGGGACCCATAAAGACCAGCTTCAAGAAATGAAGTGGCAGATGGGCGCTGCGCGGCTTGAGCTGCGTATTGCCGCACGCGATGGTTTCGATACGGACATCATCGAAGAGCAGCTTGAAAATATGCTTCTTCGGGAAGAGGCGGTTGCGGATTTGATCAAGTCTTTTGTCACAGAGGCGCAGAAGGATCTTTCGACACATCGCACTGCGCAGTTGTTTCTGTTTCTGGGCGATTTTGAGCAGGAAGTGGTTGACCTCATCGAGCGATCGATCATGAGGACGACCGAGTAGCCTTCGGAAAGTTTGAAGGTTTACACGGTTCGTCGAGTCGTGATATGTTAGGAGTCCCCTCCCTGTCGGGCGATTAGCTCAGCTGGTTAGAGTGCTGCCTTCACACGGCAGAGGTCACTGGTTCGAGTCCAGTATCGCCCACCATTTATAGCCTTTATTTTCAACCTGTTGGTTGAAATCGAATTTGTAGAACCGAAGATAGTGTTAAGCGAAAAGCCCACTGGAAGCCCAAGCGTCATCTATAATGGGGTATCTCAGGACATTCCTGGAAGGTCTAGCCTCTGACTCTCTCGTCGACTCCAAGGCCACCGACCGACTCCCCATCCAGTACAGTGTTTCGAACCGAAGGCTTTCGACCTGATTCTCTCTGACTGCCTCGAAGCTGGGAAACCCCTGGGCCGACCTCACATCGATCAGTGCGTTCCCTCAGAATCCGAACCGTCGATCGGCTTTTCGGCTTGAGTACCCTTATACATACCAACTTCGACCTGTAACCGATTTTCGACTGTACTACACGCGTGGTACGGTGGATTCGTCGGGTTTCTATCCGAAGACGTGCCTTGCACACGACTAGGGGATGTGTATTAAACGCTCCGTACGCGCGGTGAGTAGCATAGAAACGTTTGGGAAGGGAAGAAACCCATGGGTAGCCGAGTACTACCCTCGATCAACCACATATATTGGTTTCGAATCCCCGCTCAGATATACTTGCGTCTTATCAGTTTTCCTTGAACCACCGTTTCACTTCACTCTTGATGTAGGGTAATAAAGAAAGCGCATAGAGGGGCACAAGTCATGGAATCGTCTCACGAATACGAGCACACTCAGTCGGGAACATTTGTCCGCGTTTTGCTCGGAGTGTTAGCGGTCACCACCGGGGCGCCTGCCATGGTAGTGCTGGCGGAGGGTGGCGGAGGGGGTTCTATCCCTTTGGCCATCATTGCTGTGATGGCTGTCTTTCTTTTGGCCCTTTTTCATTCGTTGACTGTACGGGTGTCTCGTGACGAAATTGCCATTTCGTTCGGAATGGGGCTAATTCGGAAACATTTCGAGATAAGACAGATTCAATCTGCCGCCGCTGTCCGTAATCGATGGTACAACGGTTGGGGTATCAGAAAAATTGTTAATGGGTGGCTCTTCAATGTGTCAGGATGGGACGCGGTCGAGATTCACCTCGAAAATGGACGAAGATACAGAATCGGGACTGACGAACCGGAGGAGTTACTGGCAGCAATCGAGTCTGTAATTTAACCTGTGCCTCGCAAATAATCATCCGTTACTAAGGCAACCCATGCTTTGGTTGGTTTCGAATCTCCGCTCAGACATACTTCATTCATCATTAGTACCTTTCCCGTTTCGCTTTGGTTGGTTTCGAATCCCTGTAATGCTCTATCCATAATGGACAGTTGATCCGAGAAATTATGCTGTGTGTATATACCCAATCGATATCCGTATCAAGCTTCATATAAGGACGATATCAAGCGATACAGAGCATGTTTACGGCTGAGTAATGGTAAGCGTTCACAGAGACGGGAAACGCCATATTTCCCACTTCGTTCCGGGTCATCGTCTTCGTATTGGTACTGAGAGCTTGTAGGCGAAAGTAACACCAAAATATACTTATTGATAACATATTCTCATTAGTGTAGAGTCAGGCAGGGCCGGACAGGAGGGGCAACGGTGGGCGCTACGGCAACTGAGTGTAATCTCTCCTAATGTTTTCCAGAGATTGACCCTTTCTACAGTTCCTCCCTGTCTACCCCAATTCTGTTCCGTGTCTTGCTCCATATCCTTCCAGACGGTCAAACAGGTTTCTTCCGTGTGTAATCGTCCAGCCGTACAATTGACAGGGGTATTTATTGGTCGCTACTATCACAATTCGTTGGGAGTACTAATCTCGCTGGACAAAAATCGATGGCAACCTTCTCAAAATTCCTAAGTTCATTCGATCCAGATGACAACAATAAGAAGGGCAATGACTTCGAGCGGTTTGTCAAATGGTTCCTGAAGCATGATCCCGAATGGTCAAAGCAAGTAGATAAAGTCTGGCATCTGAACGACTATCCGGATCGTTGGGGAAGTGATCTGGGAGTTGACCTTGTTTTTCGCCATAGGAACGGGGATATATGGGCCGTACAGGCGAAGTGTTACTTGCCTGAGAATTACATAAAGAAGTCTGACCTGGATTCATTTCTGAGTGAATCGAATAGGCCACAAATTGATAAACGGCTACTAATGGCATCCACGGATTTGATTGGTGCTAATGCCAAAAAAGTATGTGCCGCTCAGGAGAAGGATGTCATCTTCTACCTGTACTCCGATTTCGACGCTGCCAAAGTTCCCTATCCGAAAAGCATTTCAGAACTCAACAAGGTTAAGCGGCTAGCACCACCCGAACCTCGCGAACATCAGCTTGAAGCGATTGATGCTGTTAAGAAAGGTTTCAAAAAGAATGACCGTGGCCAGCTTATCATGGCGTGCGGTACAGGTAAGACGTACACCACGCTTTGGATAAAGGAGAAGCTTAGGGCCAATACGACGCTGGTTCTTGTTCCTTCGCTGAACCTTCTGTCGCAGACCTTCCGCGAATGGACTTTTGCTGAGAAGGGTAATAGCAAAGTCTTATGCGTTTGTTCGGAAGAGACTGTTGGCAAGAAGTCTGGTGAAGATGAGATCGTTCAGTCGGTGCATGATCTGTCTTTCGGTGTTACCTCTGACACAAAGAAAATCGCAGACTTTCTTAAGGAAGATGGAAAGAAGATTATCTTCTCGACCTATCAGTCTTCGCCGTAGGGTCAAAAAACTCAGCCTAAACAAATTGATTCTCGAGACGAAATCGG
>DTSJ01000114.1 GCA_012965445.1 Candidatus Hydrogenedentota bacterium | reverse complement strand
TGCCCTCAATAAACTCCCGCACGGTCTGGCGAAATGTGTCGTACTTCGTGCCAGGGTTATTCCGAACCTAATTCCGGAAGCGACCTTGCAAGCCTGAGTACGCGCGCTGTGCTTGACGGTGACGAATGGGTTATCAATGGTCAGAAAATATGGACCAGCAGCGCAAAATCTGCGCATTGGATGTTCTGCCTTGTGCGCTCCGAACCAGATGCGCCGAAGCACCACGGCATCAGCTTTCTGCTGCTTTCGATGAAAACCGAGGGACTCGATGTACGGCCTCTTAAAACGATGACCGGCGAGTCGTTCTTCAACGAAGTCTTTTTTACAGATGCCCGTGTGCCAAAGGATCAGATTGTCGGCCAGCGCGGTGAGGGCTGGGCCATTGCAAATGCGATACTGAAACACGAGCGCGATGGACTGGGCGATCCGGACGTTACGTTGTCACGCCTCAACGCGTTGACTGACTTGATGAAGGAAGAAACGGTCAATGGTCAACGCATCATGGACAATCCGATTTATCGGGACCGACTGATGGCGCTCCAGGGCGAAATCATGGCATTGCGGTTCAACGATCTTCGGCTGCTCAGCGCGAACATCAAAAAAGAGCAATTGCCGCTGGCCACAATGATCGTGAAGCTGCAGGGGACTGAACTGCGCCACAAACTCGAAGGGCTTGCGATTGATGTGCTGGGCGAACACGGCATTTTGTATGAAGACAGCCCGCATCTGAGAAACGAAGGTACCTGGCAGAACGATTATATGTGGTTCCTCGGCCTGATCATCGGCGGCGGTACGAATCAGATTCAAAAAAATATCATCAGCGAGCGGGGCCTGGGTATGCCGCGCGAACCCAGAAACAAATAAGAGGAATTTTTGCAGCATGGAATTTGGACTTTCTGAAGAGCAGGAACTATTGCAAAAGAGTGTTGGCGGATTCCTGGAGAAACACGGCGGACTTGATCGCGCCCGGCAATTCGCCGATAACGATGAATCTCGGGCCGATGATCTCTGGGCGGGCCTTTGTGAACTTGGCGTGCCTGCACTGCTCATTGACGAGGAACACGGCGGGTTGGGAATGTCCCTGCTGGATGCTGCGTTGGTGGCGGAAGCAATGGGGTATTATGTTGCAACGGCTCCCTTTGTATCGACCGTTATTATGGCGCCTCTTGCGATCTCTCTGGCTGGCTCGGACGCTCAAAAGTCTCACTGGCTGCCGAAGTTGGCGGACGGAAGTGTCATCGCAGGTGCGGCATTGACCGAGACGATCAGCACGAGACTTGACGCAGGCGTGGCTGCAAGTGGTTCTACGCTTAACGGCAAATCCTTGTTCGTTCTGGATTTCGAGGCCGATGTTTATCTCGTTGCAGACACCGAACGCAACTTGCATCTTGTGGATGCCAATGCGAGTGGTCTTGAGCGTATACGCTTGACAACGATTGACAAAACCCGGCACGTCGGCGAATTGATATTCAAGGACGTAGCTGCCGAACCGCTCGAGAGTGCTGGAGATGTTGATGTAGTGGCCCGGATAATCGACGCAGGTCGTATCATACTCGCGGCTGATAATCTGGGCGCCGCGCAGAACATGCTCACGCAGGCGGTTGCGTACTCGAAGATTCGTGAACAGTTCGGGCGTGTGATTGGCTCGTTTCAGGCTGTAAAACACATGTGCGCCGAGATGGCGGCAAACCTGGAACCGTGCCGGGCGATGATGTGGTATGCAGCTTACGCTTTCGACAACCTTCCCGACGAATCTCCCCTGCTGGCCTGCCACACGAAAGCGCATCTCGCTGAGGTTGGGAAGTCTATAGGAAAGACATCAACAGAAGTCCATGGCGGTGTGGGATTCACGGACGAACTGGGGCTCCACTACTGGTTCAAACGCATCGGATTTAATCGGCAGATCCTTGGCGGCCCGGAAATGGTTCGCGAAGAGGCCGCCAAGCTCCAGCAGTTGGTCTAGTCACGCCAGCCTGGAAGTTCGTTTCCTGAATCTGAGTGCCGCGTCATGGCTGAGGGTATGGCGCAACTCCAATCCATTACGCACAATTTATTCGCTAAGAGAGGTGGGTTGCGCGCGGGTTGGCAATAAAAGCTGGACGGAGATGCGACCGTCAGTTCCTCGGTCACAACCCCGTCCCACGTAAATCATCATTCGACTTTTAGTATTCCTACTTTGGTGCCGGAGCGGTCAACGCCGAGAAACTGGTTCCGTTCGTCATTACGTCGCCAGACAGACCGTCGTCGCCAAAGATTCCCTCGAATGCGACAGGATACTCGCCTCCGCCGCCGAAAACAGTCATATTAAAACTTATGCTGTTCCCGTCGATTTTGAGTTCGGAAATCTCGGATACCTGTCCGTCAGACCCGTACGTGAATTTCCCGTCCGGCGTGACGATCAGCGTATGCTCCATCGGACCGAACTGCGACTCGCCAGTGAGGTTCCATATTCCGATCATTTCGTCGAAGGCGCCGACACGCGGTGCCTTCAGCGCAACGAAACTCGCGCCGTTCGTTATGATGTCGCCGCTAAGGCCTTCTTTGCCGAAACTTCCTTCAAAGGCGACATCATAGCTGCCGCCCCCGCCGAATATAGTCACGTCGAAGCCGACCTCATTCCCCTTGATCACGAGGCTGGTAACTTCAGAAACCTGACCTCCCGATTCATAGGTGCCTTTCCCATCGGCCGTAACCACGAACCTGTGTTCCGTTGGACCGTACCGGGACTCGCCGGTGAGCTTCCATACGCCAACAAGCCCGTCGATACCGGCGAATTCCACCGCCCGCGTCAACTCGATAGGGCGCTCTCCACGGGGCGTACTGATCGTCCCTGTGAATTTGTCGCCGACAATATCGCCCGTGAAATTCAACTCAATCGACTGACCATTGAACTCCAGCAAGTTGGTGAACGAAAGTTGAGCGCCTTCCATTTTCACGCTCGACAAGTCATTTGGGCCGCGCTGCGTAATCATTTGCCCGCCCAGGGATCCGTCAGCCCCGGTCGAAATGATTATCGTGATCTCACCTCTCCCTCCTTCACCCTT
This sequence comes from Candidatus Hydrogenedentota bacterium, assembly GCA_012965445.1. The sequence goes on along the minus strand of DTSJ01000114.1, from coordinate 1,397 downwards.
CCATTCGCCGACTGGATCTTCGGCAGCGATACTGGAAACAGCGAAAAGAAGCGAAGCGATACCTATCCCGATTTCCCTGTACTCAATCATGATACGATCCTCCTCAATCTACATTGTGTTCGTCAGATTAAAACGGTCGACTAGTGTTAAGCAGTTCCTTAGAGCCGGGCGTATGACGGTGCTGGGCATACGCTCCTATTGTCGAGTACCTTCGACTGAGGCGTTTCCGAAATCAGTCTCGATTTCGCCTGTAATCGCGTCGCCGTCTACTGTTCCGTTAAACTTCGCTGCAATCTCTTGCCCTTGAAATTCAAGCGTCACACCGAAGGTAAGTGCCTGCCCGTCTACTGCCGTATCCGTAATATCAAAGGATGCTTCATCCGGCTCGGTCAACAATATCGATCCCGTCAGATCCGCGTTAATCGTCAACGTCATAGGCAATACGCCCGCAGGTGAATCAACAGTCATATCCCACGTTCCAACCGCCGGATTCACATTGCCTCCGCCCGAAGTCGCGCAACCCGCCAAAACAACAGCCAGTGCCACTACAGCCAGTCGAAAGCCCAAAACACTCTTAAAACTTCTCAATTTCAATGTCTTCATTGCACCACACTCCTTCGATTTGTCTATGCTGATCCTGCACACCAGAGCCCGTGCCCTGCCGCAAAAATCCCGTAAGTCCCCCACCATAGCACACCTTCGGCCAAGATGGAAATCACTCAGTGCGCCTTATTTGGGGAACCCTTCAAGACCCTCGTCCAGTTGAACGCCGAAGCTGTTCAGCGCCATCGAGACCAGGTTGTACTGGCCCACCGTAAAAACCGTTTCCATGAGCTGACGCTGGGTGTAGCGTGCGGCCAGAGCATTCCACGTGGAGTCCGAGACCAGGGCGCTGGTGTGCAATTCATCCGCCGCCCGTAACAAGGTGGCGTCCCAGGGACTCCAGCCGGTGGCATCGGGACCTGCCATAATTCTGCGCAATTCCTCATCCGTAATCACCACGCTGCGAGCCAGACCCGTGTGCGCCACCCATTCGTAGGCCCCGCCATTCAAATATCCAATGCGCAATATGAGCAGCTCGCGGTCTCGGGTTGGTAGCGTTGAATCCTGTAGCAGGTAATCTGTGAACACTAACCAGGCACTGCACAGCTCGGGTGCCTGCGCGCAGGTGGACCACACCCCAAGTACCTGTCCGTTGCGCTCTCGTGGCTCGAGAATTTCCCGCTGCGCCGGCTAGATCGTATCAAATACATATAAAAAAAACTTCCTTTTCCTCGGATGCCACCCCCCTTTCCCCCGCTTTCTCGCTCGGTTGCCCCCCCCTTTGTCTCTCCTCAAGGCTTGTTGTTGTTGTTGCTGCTGCTATTTGCCTGGGCGGGACTTGCCGTGGGTGTACC
>DTSJ01000113.1 GCA_012965445.1 Candidatus Hydrogenedentota bacterium | reverse complement strand
CGGATACTGGAAAGCCCTGGACCGATCAGACTGGTGGGAACACAACAAGGTTTCGAAATCAAACTGCAGCAACCGCTCCAGACTGGCGATTTGATCATGAATATTCTCGTCATACCTGAAATACTTCGTTCGGCTCGCGATATACACGTCTCCCGAAAACAGCCACCCCCGGTTCGGCTCCAGAAAACACGTCATATCATGCGAATGCCCGGGCGCATGAACGGCCTTCAACAAAATCCCGTCCTTTAGCGGCATCTCCTCTGGAATCCCCTCCGCCTCAAACGCCCTGAACGATCCCCACGTTCGCTTTTGCGTCAGCGATGTATGAAATCCTTTTCGAACCTTGTCAACACCGCTCGGCGGCATATAAATCGGCCGCGCCATCTCCTGCTGAATCCGCGAACCATTTCCGCTGTGGTCCTCATGGTGATGCGTTATCATCACCTGATCCACGTCGCGCTCCTCGATAAATTTCTTCACGTGCGCCCATTGGTTCGAAGGTCCCGTATCGATGATCGTATCTCCCAGCCGATACACGATACATGTCGTGTTCAACGCACGGTTCGTCCTCCCCACACGTATCCCTTCGATTCCCTCGAAGTCTATATTCTCAAATACCGGCAATCCCGCCCCTTACTTCTTCGAAATTTTGTAAATGGCGTCTTCAAGATCGGACGTCACATACACCTCGCCGGAATCCGATACCGCAACCCCAGTCGTTCCGCCCATCGGAGGCATTCCCGGCGCAGCCTTGAAACCGATCGGCAAATCCTCGGAAATCACCGTCTTCTTACCCGATACAGGATCAATCGATACCACCCGCCGCGCTCCCACTTCGGCAACATACAGGGTTCCGTCCCGCCCAACGGCAATCCCCTCGGGCTGATTCAGTCCCGAAGCAACGATGTCCTTCGCGCCGCTCGCAAGATCAACTCTCACCACATCGCCCTTCATATACTCTGTCACATAAATACTGTTCGCACCCGCCCGCACCATCGCCACAGGCAGCGACAATCCCTCGACAACCGTCGCTCGCTTTTCCTCATCAATCAGCTCCACGATCGTCCCGTTCATCATCTGCAGTGCCAGCAGTCGCCCGTCATCCGTTTCCAGAGTGTCAAACGGCGTGACCAAATCATGATACGTCTTCAAAATCTCGCCCGTCCTCCGGTCAAGCGTCTGCACCGCCGAATTAAAATAGCTCGCCTGATGCACGTCACCACCCCGTACCGAAATCCCGTTCGAATACTCCAACTCATGCTCCGGCACACGCGCCATACTCATCACCTTTCCCGATTTCAAATCAATTGCGCGTATCGCAAAGGTATCAGACAAATACAAAGTGTCCCCTTGTATCGCGATATCCTGCGGCGCTCCCAGCTTGGCCTCCTTCACCATGCGCGTCTTGCCCGTATCGACATCCACCTGATAGATCGCGCTCTCATTCATAATCGTCAGATATAAATTGTCATCCGCGTCAAACGCCAGATTGTCAATACCCGTCCGCACCCGCGAAATCACCTTTTTCTTGCCTGTTCGTACATCGACCTTCACCACTTCCCCCCGCGCCGAATCCACCACAAACAACTCGCCCTTGGAATTAAAATTTACCGCAGCAGGTATCTTGAACCCATCCGCGATCACCCGCAGCTCAATGCGGTCTACGTCAAGGCTGACCACCTGGCCCTCGAACCACAGCGGCCCATACAACAACCCGTCCGGTCCGAAATCAAACCCATTCAACCCGCCCATATCCGCCAAAATTTTCCGCGCAGGCTTTTTGCCCTCCCGATCAATCTCATACAAAGCGTCCGCCAAAAATACTTGCGTTGCAAACAGACGCCCGTCCTGCTTCAACGCCAGTGAATTGATCCCCGGCAACCCCGTTGCGAGCTCAGTCACCGGCCCGTCACCCAGCCGGGTATGCACCTTGCCCAGAATAAACGATGTCCAGTAGAGCCGACCGTCCGCGGCAATCTCGATATCATCCGCCATTCCATTCGCAGGTCCTTCCCACACAGAACTCGCGCCCGTCGCAGGATCAACCTTGTATATCGCCTGACCGACCACGCTACCGACATAAATGTTTCCGTCCGCGTCGCAACTGATCCCGTGAATTCCGTGAAATCCATTCCCCGGAATAAACACCTCAGTCTTATACTCCGCCGCCGATACAACCGAAGCACACAAACAAACGAAACCAATCGTTGCCAATCTCATATTCATGTCTATAAGTCCTTCGCGTTCTTCGTATCTCAGTGGTGAAAACAAAAAAAGGAGGCCAGTCCAATTCAGAACCGACCTCCCTAACCATACAATTTTTTCGTTGGCTAAAACTAACCCTGCGACTTACCGTAATTCTCGCCAACGACGTCCCAGTTCACGACATTCCAGAATGCCGACAAATACGCGGGACGCTTGTTCTGATACTTCAGGTAATAAGCGTGCTCCCATACATCACAACCAAGAATCGGACACGAGCCGCTCATAATCGGAGAATCCTGATTGCCCGTGCTCCCTACGCTCAACTTCCCGCCGTCCGAACACAGCCAAGCCCAGCCGCTACCGAACTGCGCTGCGCCTGTTGCCTCAAACGTAGTCTTCAACTCATCAAAACTTCCGAACGCGCTGTCAATCGCCGCTGCCAGATCACCCGAAGGAGCGCTCGCACCGCCCGGAGCCAAAGTCCGCCAGAAAAGACTGTGGTTCGCATGACCGCCGCCGTGATTGATGATCGCCTGTTTCTTGTCGTCAGGTATCACACTCAAATCCGCCAAAAGTGCTTCAACGCTCTTGTCGCTCACATCAACGCCTTCCAGCGCGCCATTCAATTTGTCCACGTATGTCTGGTGATGCTTACTGTGATGAATCTCCATCGTCGTCGCATCAATATGCGGCTCCAGCGCATCATGCGCAAATCCCAATTCAGGCAAAGTATACGCCATGACTCACTCTCCTTCTCATGTTGGTCTATACGATATACAACAATTACACAATCCTAAAAATCCGCCCGAAAGACGAACCCACCCATTATAGGCACTGGATATAACACAATCCAGCAATATTTCATTTCCACACCCGCCGGGATTCGTCGTTCCCATGTTCCAATACGATATGCTGAATTGCGGTTCGCAATCTTACCTCGTCTTCGGGCGGAATAGACATCACGACTTTCAGTTGATCCCTCCGTGTCTCCGTGTAGCTCCGTGGTAAAAGTAGTTTTCTTTTCCCGCTTTCTAAAACTGTGTTAATCTGTGTTTATCCGCGTTTATCTATGACTAAGTCAAAGGAATCCAATCCGATGCCCATCCGTGTTCCAGCCGGCAAAAGCGACGACCTGAAACCCGGCGAGACCAGACGTATCGAGATTGAAGGCGACACAGTGTGCGTCCTCAACGTCGAAGGCGCCTTCTACGCCATCAGCAACATCTGCCCCCACGCAAGCGCGCCCATGGATCAGGGATTCGTCGAAAACTGCCGCATCACATGCTCATGGCACGGCTGGTCTTTCCAGCTGGATTGCCCCGAAGACGATATCCCCCGCGACGGACTCTGGCGATACAGAATCCATGTCGATGACGGAGACCTCTTCATTGAAACCCCCGCAATAAACGCGTAGACTCGAATCCGGAACAATGTGACTGGGCATCAAAAACAGGGAGTATAACGTTGGACGACTACGGACTAGACGACCAGCCCCAAGAAGAAATACAGGTGCAGCCTCCCTCGGTCCCGACAACCGATGCCGGACAGATTCCCCCCGAAGATCTGAACCCCTGGATCTCCATCATCTACCGTCCACGGGATACCATACGATTCGTCCTCGACACGGGGGCATGGAACAATGTCTGGCTACTCTATGCGATCGTTTTCATTGGTATGCTTCCGGGAGTCGGTCTAAGTTTTTTCATGCAGCCTAATGCGACCGAAATGCCTGATTTGCCCGACGGCTTTTCCATGAATGTAATCTACGGATTCATGTTCGTCGTGTATCTAATCGTCGGCTACCCGTTGAGCATGCTTATGTTGTATATAACGGGCTGGATGTATCGGGTAATCGGAGGGTGGTTGGACGGCGTGGCGACTACGAGTGAAATGACGGTCGCCGTAACCTGGACTTACGTACTGAGCATGTACCTTAGCTGGCCAATGCTCGTACCCAACGGGATGCTCGTGTTCTTCTATCAATCGTACGAAGTGATCGAACCCGGAGTGCAGTTTGCAGTCGCTCTCGCGCAAATTGGGGTCAGCCTGCCTGTGCTGATCGTATACATAGTGGTTGCATCCAAGAGCGTCGCAGAAGCCCATCGATTTTCTGCCTGGCGCGGTTTCGCAACCATGCTTATCTTATTCTTGATGATGATGGCCTTAATGGTCTTCCTGTTCTTCGGGCTCTTCGTAATCATCTTCGTTGCCGCAATGCTAATGCAGGTATAAATTGCAGGCACCCCATTGGAAAACC
>DTSJ01000112.1 GCA_012965445.1 Candidatus Hydrogenedentota bacterium | reverse complement strand
CTGTCGCTCACTATCTTAGTGAGAAGGATGTCGTCTGTCAGGACTTTGCCCAATGCACGCGGGTGGGAAACAAACTTCGTGAGCAATTGGTCGTCGGCCAATATCTTGTCAAACACACGGTCGCGCGCTAGCAGTACAGTAAGCAAGGTATCATCGGTAACGAGTTTCTGGAAGACCTGGGCATTTTGGAGTAGTCTAGTAAGTAGGGTATCGTCGGCCAATATCTTGTCAAACACACGGCCGCGTGCTAGCAGCTTGGTGAGCAATGTATCGTCGGCGACGAGCTTCTCAAAGATGCGGCTGTTTTGTAGGAGCTTGCTCAGCATCACATCGTCGGCCAATATCTTGTCAAACACACGGTCGCGTGCTAGCAGCTTGGTAAGCAATGTATCGTCGGCGAGAACAGACTCCATAGCTTGACTTGATGAGAGCATTCTATTGAGCAGAGGGGCGTCGCCCACAATTTTCTCCAGTGTTCGGGCGTCCGCGGCCACGTCCGCCAGCAGGACATCATCCAAGAGAATTCTGCTGAACACAACCTCTGACTTTAGAAATTCGTCCAGCGCCGAGGGGTCTACCTCTAAAAGAGTAACGGTTCGTTCATCACGCAGTAACCTACGGAGTAGTGCGCCATCGGCCACGAGCCTCGAAAGAAGTCGCCCGTCACTCAGCAAGCGCGCACTCAGCGCATCATTGCTCAAGATCGTTCCCAACGCCCGATCTTGCGCTAGGACTTGTGCAAAAGTGTCGTTCTCCGCGAGCAAGGCAGTATGAACGCGGGGATCGGCCAAGAAGCGTGCACGCAGCGTTCGATTGGCAACCACAGTACCGAAAGCGCGATCTTGCACTAAGCGTTGAGAAAACTGTTTGGTATCGCAGAGGAAATTACTAAACACACGTGGATCGGATAAAAGCGCCGTTAGCGCTGTCTCGTCCGAGAGGAAGGCTTCTTGAAAACTGTCTGTGGCAAGTAGGGAATGAGCGCGGCCATTGTTTTTTCCGGAGTCTCGCTGTAGCGCGGCGGCCAGAGTCTCGCGAAGCGCAGCGTTTTCTGCCAGACGTAGCAGGAAGGTTTTACTGCAAAAAATTCGATCGAGGAAGCGCTCATCTAGCACAATGCGTTCGACAAGTACTGCACTCGGCTCAGTCGATAAAATTAGACGAGACGCAACTTTACGCATTTGCTTCGCGACACCCATGATAACTCACCCTTTCATTATTTCAACGCAAAATTACGGAAGAACTCATACGCAAGCCCTAATATTCACAGCTTGCCGGATAACATACGACAAGAATCCGATGTCGGTAGTTATTGTATCATTCCCGGTGAACACGATTCCCTTCGCATTATTTTGGTATCAAATAGTCGGGCGTGAAGTTATAGCCAATTCTGACAAATGGGCTCATCCGGGAGAGTTGACGGGCTTAGTGGCGTTGCCGGTCTCACCAACGTGATACTCATACTGAAAATCAGTCAATCCCCAACTCATTTCCCCCCCTCCCCTCACAACGAATTTCTTGACGATATCTCGGTACAGATAACTCTTCCCTTCGTGGATGGGCATCACAAGCACATACGTACCCGGTGCTAAGTTAAAATCCGGAATCCTCACAGAGCATCGAACTTCGCCCTGGTGGATGTGTTTTAATAGGTCTCCGTTTAAGGTGGACAGTACGCTCATCCGCAGGCCGTCTTCCGTATAAAAACTCAGCGTGACATTGAGGTCGGTCACCTTGCCAATGAGCGTGAAAGTGTAGTCGATGCATAGTTCGTCATGAACGCGGACTGTATGGGTCTCCTCGTTGTCGACGGATAGTCTAACGCTAAGATCCTTTATGCGGTCTTGCTCGTCGTAGATAGGGCCGTATAGGCTTTCCCCGGACTCTTTCCGTGCCGCTTCTTCGATGCTTCTTTTCTCGTGGGACCTTGCAGTATCTTCGCGCAGAATATTCAACTCGCGAACTTTTTCCGCTTCTATCGTATCAAGAAAATCTGTGTAGGCCTGAACTGTCTCTTTGGCGGGACCGAGTTTCATCATTTTACCCTTGTGGAGCCACAAGGCCTTTTCACACAATTGAATCACATGTGTCGGACTGTGAGACACGAGGACAAATGTGACGCCCGCCTTCTTCAACTGATGCAATCGTACAAAGCACTTGTTGCGAAAGGCCTGATCCCCGACAGACAATATCTCATCGATCAGCAGAATATCTGGATTGAGGTTAATCGCCACGGAGAACCCCAGGCGCGCCTTCATGCCCGAACTATACGTGCCTACCGGGCTGTCAATGAACTCCTCTAGTTCGGCGAAATCAATAATCTCTTCTAGAATCGCCTGGGTTTCTTTTCTTGAGTACCCCATTAAAGATGCCGAGTTGAATACATTGTCTTTGCCGGAAAGCGCGGGGTTGAATCCGGCACCCAAGTTGATCAGCGCCTGGACGCGCCCTTCGACCGTGATGACCCCCGCGTCCGGTTTGATCAGACCATTCATCGCCTTCAACAACGTCGTCTTGCCCGAACCATTTCGGCCAATGAGCGCGAGTGAATCACCGGGATTCAGGTAAAGGGAGATGTTTGAGAGGGCCAAGAATTCATCTTTGCGTAGCGGCCACTCCTCTTTCGAGCCGAATATTGCGCGATACAAGTCCGCGACACCATAGCCCAAGTGCGCATTGGCGTTTTTCGAGTAGCGCTTGGATACTTGCTGGACACAGACGATCGGCTTCATATCACGTCTTCTCCGCCAGCACAGGTACGGCCAAGTGAAAGATCAACCACCCCACCGAGAAGACGACCAAGAAAACGGCACACCGAACGGCAATCCCCGGAAGGTCAGTCACCGTGTCCGAAGTCGCAAGTGAACGGAGGTTCTGGATGATCGGGCCAATCGGATTAATAATCGATATCCAGTTAAACGGAAAGGCGGTCGGCATCGCATACAAGACAGGGGACGCATAACGCAACGGCGTTAAGACGATGCGCGTAATTCTACCCACATCGGCATAGATCGCGCTAAACGGGGCCAGAAAGATTCCAAAAGACATGCCGCCGAAAATGAGCAGTGGGTAGCAGGCCACGAATTTCATGAAGCCGAAAATGGAAAAAGTAGTCTGCCCATCTTTCGCCGCCGTTGCTGAAAGTACCAGCGAAAAAATAAGTATCACCACAATGCGGAATGTAGAATTAAACGCGACCCGGTAAAACACCGAGAGAATCAATGCCTCAGGCGGCAACTTCAAATGGGTCAATATCGTCTTTGAACGCTTCATGATATCCAGAGACATGGTGACCGATTCAGAAAAAGTCTGGTAAAGCAGCAGCCCGTAGATCACGAAAACCGCATACGGCATACCCAACTCGCCAGGGTTCAGGACGCGTATCTTCGCAAGGAAATAGAAGATGGACGCGAAAACAAAAGGATCGACGAAATCCCAGAGAATGCCAAACGCCGACTTTGCATACTCCGCTCGGACGTCCTTGACGCACAGGCGGTACGCCATATATCGGGACTGCAGTAAACCGCGAATCATGTCACGGAGCACCAACCTCGGGTTCCGAACACCTGATTCGGCAGAATAAACTTTTATGTCGGTATTCATTTCAAAGGTTATCCAATAACGATACAGAACTTGACACAATATTCAGGAAATCCATATCGAAATAACCTTACCTAATGGGGAGGAGGCTACCTTATTTCTTGCCCCGATATCAAATTCCTGCATGACGGATTTCAGTGATCCCAAGTTTTGTAATCGGTGCATGAATAAAGGTCGTACACCTTGAATCTGATCCACAGTCGTCCCATAGTGCCCTCAAGAGTCGAGTGAGCTGTGTCTCGCAAATATTCTTCCGTGTTGAAATTATTGAGGTTCCCCCACTTTTCGTTGGCGGGAAGACCTATAAGCGCTAACTTAAGAATTGATTTTTTATCATGATTCGGATATATTTTCCTCATAAAAAGGGAGTATATGCCCATGAAACCAGCCACATCTACCGTTTCAGATATTCAATGCCCGCCTGAGAGCTTCAATTAGGATTGGAAGGTAGTATTGTCTGAGCCTGTTCTGGTTGATGAAATCATACGATTGGCGACGCAGTACGGTCGCTATGGTTATCGTACAATCACCGATTTATTGCGCAACGATGGCTGGAAAGTGAACCCTAAACGCGTCGCGCGATTGTGGCGCAGAGAGGGTCTGAAAGTGCCACACAAGCAACCGAAGAAACGACGATTGTGGCTCAACGACGGCTCGTGTGTCCGCTTGCCCGCCACGCATAAAGACCACGTGTGGAGCTACGATTTCGTGGCTACGCGCACGCACGATGGGCGACCCATTCGAATGCTCAACATCATCGATGAATTCACCCGAGAATGCTTGTCCATTGATGTGGAGCGTCGTATGAATCACAAAACGGTAATAGATAGACTCGCAGAGCTCTTCGTGCATCGCGGTACGCCCGAATACATTCGCTCCGACAACGG
>DTSJ01000111.1 GCA_012965445.1 Candidatus Hydrogenedentota bacterium | reverse complement strand
ATATGTGAATCTAGGTAACGACGGCGATCCCGGCGGTTTGCTGCCCCCGGGGGAAGATCAGCCGTGTACTTCAGGAACGCTTCCCTACGACCGCCTGCGCCAACACACGATGGCTATAGAGTTGTTGCTGGATCAAAATAATCTCTATAGAACCGAAGGTTTCAACAATTTCGAAGCCCTGCTGCTTTCCATCGTTCTAAGTCCGGCCATGCTCGTCTACTTGGACAATTTTCTTAACGTGAAGGGCAAGCCCCAGGAAAACCTTGCCCGTGAAATGATGGAACTGTTTTCACTGGGCGTCGGCAATTACAGCGAGCTGGATATCTTTGAGATCGCGAAATGCATCACAGGTGAGAGCTTTCCGAATTTTTTGTGCGAGACCAACTACGACACATCCAGCGGATTCATTCCCGACAATCATAAGACAGGAAACAAAGAAGTGTTCGGTCAGACCGTGACTGAAGACATGACAGGACAAGAAACGGTCGACGTGATCAATTTAATTGTGAACAAAAATCAGGGTCTCGATCCGCCCTACGATCAGCTGCCTGTTGTCGCAGTATACATGTCTTGGAAAATCCTCACTTGGTTCGTCGATCACGAAATTCAACTGAGTCCCCCTGACCCGGTAGTGCTCGAACTGGCCGAATACATGATCGACGACGATGCCGGGACCTATCCTGCTCGAAGATACCCCTACGACTTAAAGGCCACCTTCGGCAAGCTGTTTCGGTCGGCCTATTTCTACGACTCCAGCAATCGCTTCAATATGTACAAAACCCCGCCTGACTTCGTCGTAGGTGCTATGCGATCGCTTGATGCCGTCCAATTCGCATCCGTAGGTGATTTCGGCTTCCAGCGAGCATGTGTAGATATGGGGATGACTTTGTTCGAACCTCCCGATGTGGCAGGATGGCTGCACGGCAGGAATTGGATGAGTTCCAGCGCGTTGATTGCACGGTACAATTTCGCCAATGAAGTCGGACAGGTTATGCTTCAAGTACCCGCTTCGTTGTATAACAAAAACGTCGATTGGCTGGATGCCCTGCCCGTCGCGTACGACGATCATACCGGAATGATTTCACTCATAGGCGATATGCTTTTTCATGCTGCGTTGACAACTGAGGAAACGACCACGCTGACTACTTTCCTAGACGAACTGCCCGTCTCAGACATCTCCGGGAACACCGTGGCGCAGAAGCGAAGAAAAATAGGATCGCTCGTGCAGGTGATGCTGACCATGCCGGCGTACCAACTAAAGTAGCAGAGAAAGGTGATTCTACAATGATACAGAGTCGACGCGAGTTTCTGCAGACGAGTCTTTCGGGCTTGGCCTACTTCAGCGCTGCATCGACCGTTCCTCTGTGGTTGTCAAAATCCGCGCAGGCGGCCTGCACCGCAGGCATACCCGATGACCGCATTTTAGTCATCTACCAGCAGGCCGGGGGGAACGACGGACTCAATACTGTCATCCCCTATACAGATCCAAAGTACTATCTGCCTGAGAACGAGGGTGGACTGCGCCAGAATCTTCGCATCGATTCCGGCCTCCAGCTGGGTGACGGCCTCAATGCGCTCCATCCCAAACTGTCCCTCCTTAAAAGTTGGTATGACTCCGGAAACGTTGCCATTGTTCAAAACGTGGGTTATCCGAATCCGAGTTTGTCACACTTTACCGGCACTGATCTGTGGGAACTGGGGATTTCTCCTTCCAGCTCGCTGTCTACCTCACAGGGATGGATTTCACGCTTTTTCGACAACCAGTGCAGCGGTGCGCCTCCGTCGAACATTGAACCCCTCGCCATGATAGCCAACGGGCTGGTAAAACTTCCGCTCACCCTTTCGGGAAGCATCAACTATTTTCCGCCGGCCGTTAGCAGCTTCGACTCCTACACTATCGACGCAGCGACTCCAGCCGTGCTCGGCGATCACATAAATACCTATATCGATTCACTCAACAACCTGACCGTAACGGTAAATTCCGATCTCGATTTCATCCAGCGCACTTCTAACATCACCCAGGCCTCCGTTGACGACATGGCGATCGCCAGCTTAATTCCACTCATCAATCAGTATCCCGGCAACGGAGCCAATACCTTGCCTATCCCCAGCAACACCATGGGACCGGGCCTCGAAATGGTGTCCAAAATTGTCAGAGCAGACCAATTCAACACCAAAGTATTCTTTGTGCAGCAGGGGGGATACGATACCCACGCCAACCAGTTCGGCTTAGATGGAGGTACGCCCGATCCGGCCAATCTTGGTGATCACGCCAGACTCCTGGAGGAGGCCGATGCCTCGCTTAACGCGTTCCTGTCCGACATGCAGGCAAGCGGACATCTCGACCGCATCGTACTGATGTCATTTTCCGAGTTTGGTCGGCGACCTCAAGAAAACGGTAGCCGGGGCACAGACCACGGTACTGCCAACTCTCTCTTCGTGATGGGCGGCGAAGGTGTTATCGGGGGGGTAGATAAAAACTATTTCGGAGCAGAAACAGGCTCCTACTCACGTCCCTTTCAGGCACTCTCCGGCGGCGTGAACAAAGTCGTGAACGGCGGTACGGTCAAGTTGAAAACCGGCAGCACGATCATCGATACTCCCCAGACAATTTCGAAGAACGTCCGTATCGAATCCGAATAGGATGTCCCTGAATGTTTAGCGGAATACTCGGTTCTGTTCCAGCCCTATCCGTCGCAATTCTACTTCTTGTAAATACACACGCCGTTGCTCAATCTCAGGTGTTCACATTCGAGCAGGGCGTAACAGGCTACACAGGATTCGATGACACAACGATTTTCTCTGAATCGGAAAACGCCGGAGGCGGCACACCAGGGATATTCTCAGGCACGATTCAGAATCTCGACTTTGGCGGAAATAGACAACATCGCCGCGCATTGCTCCGCGCAGACATCTCCACTATTCCCTCCAACTGGATTGTCGAGAACGTGTCACTCACGTTCACCGTCCAGTCCTCTGGCGGAAACTTCGGAAATATCGACTACACCTTGCATCGCGTGACAGACTCTTGGGGCGAAGGAAGCGCCATCGGGCCGTCGGGAGGAGGCTTCGGAGACACCGCACAGACCGGCGATGCCACCTGGCTGTCGCGACACCACAACTCCGCGCTCTGGGCGGTTACTGGTGGAGATTTCGTCGTTTCACTGAGTGCCGTCGCTGCGGCAGGAACAGCTGGTACTGTTGCTACTTGGACCTCACAAGGAATGATCAATGACGTGCAACAGTGGGTAAGCTCTCCTGCCTCCAATCAGGGCTGGATCATCATCAGCACCATAGAAGGGACCCGTCAGCGCGTAAAGAAATTCTACTCCTCCGAATCAACCAACTCCCGCCCATTTCTCCAAATTGTTGCACGACCTCCTGCCGTTTCCACCCCGACCGTCAGACCAGGACTCTGGTTCGTCCTGATCTTCGTTATCGGCCTATTAGCAATCAAACGTAAAACCATACAGAACCGATAGTGACGAATCTAGCGCAGCTCTTTGTACAGGTTCTCAAAGCCCCATCGCTTTACGCGCGTCCGCCGTTGCCCGGATTCTCTCTTCTACCCTTACCTTTCCAGTCTCATCAGGCGCGTTGCCGCGATACCGAACAGTACATCGACAGCCCGGACGCGAGGGAGGTGTCAGGTCGCCCGACGTGAAAAGTTCATCAACTGGAATCCACCCCTGCGCTTCGTTGGCCACATCCTCGTCCGAACTGAGATCTGAGCCAATTGTAATCCAGACCTTGTAACCCTTACCGCCCCGTTTCGCTTTTGCAAGCTCGGTCGCCTGCAGCGCTATCTGCTGCTCGACCGTGGCAATATTCTTTCTATGCTCACAAAGCAGCGAAGCATGCTTCTCCTCCACTTTCGAAACCAAAGCATCTTCTTTAACGCCCCGGGCAACCAGGCTCACCTTGTACTCTTTTAGAATCAACGCTTGCTCCACGTTCAGCTGCTGAATTTCCTCCAGCTTCTCCCATAAAGCCTCAGGCGAATTCCCGTCCGCAATGTTCGCATCAATCTTCTGTTCGATCTTCTTCAACTGCGGAGTTGGTACGTACGTCTTCCAGGATTTTCGCCAGACATCGATTGAATCTGTCGGAGCCATTTCAGTTCCCTCGACCCCAGACACGGATTGAGTAGCGTTGTCAAGAGTGGGTACAGCAATTTTCCCGTTGCAGTGTTTACACTTGCCGTTTTGTCCCGCATACTGGTCACCGATCCGCAGTGGATGATTGCAGTGCGGACAATCCATCTCAATCATTCAAAACCCTTTCCTTTCCCAACACGTCTCACATTAAAAGTAACATTGCGTTTCGCAATTAACAAGTGTCGGGTACGCCAATAACTCTGAGAACCACAGGAGATATGGCTATTCAATATCCACTACCTGACAAATCAAGATTTATGTGGTATATCTTGTATAGAAACATAGATCAACACTGCTCGCGCATCAAGCGGCTGCAACGACAGGGGGATTGCTCATGATGATATCAGGTGGCGACTTCGACGATGCAATTGACGTAATCGATGTATGGTTATACGTTGACAATCCGGCGAAAGAGCCGGAAAATGGTGTACTCCGAATCTACAAGAAACCGTCTTTTCCTACTAATACCACAGGTGTCAAGAAAATAGCACCATCCACGATTTCCGCACAGTCAGCCCACACCCATTCTCATCGCCCAACACCCTTAATCGGACCGCAAACTACGCCACGTTCACCGATTCAGATTCCTCTTCACGCCTTCTGAACACACGTATGTTCCCGTGGATCGCATGTTGATTCAACGAAATCACACGCATTCGGCACAGCTCAAGTATCGCCAGAAACGTGCAAATGATTTCCGCCCGACCCCCGCATACCTTGACGAGATCCGTCCATTCGACACTTTCCTGCATCTCCAGTATCGTCTGAATATAATCCACCTTGTCGTCAATAGAAAACTCTTCTTCCTCCACTTCGTGTGCCTTTCCCTCTTTCAGAAAGCCCAGCACACCCTTGAAGGCCTGGCTCAGGTCGTATAGCGTCGCATCGATGTAATCCGCATCAGGATCGGGTCCCAAGTCCTCAACTCTCGGCTTTGCATTACGCGTAAACCAGTCAGATCGTTCCGCCTCAAGCGTTTTCAGCCTTTCGCTTACGTCCCGGTACATCCTGTAAGCGATGAGTTTCTCCACCAGCTCCATCCGCGGATCGTCTTCGTCAATCTCTTCCTCATCCTCGTCAGCTTCGATCGGAATGAGCATTTTGGACTTAATCTGGATGAGCGTGGCGGCAATGACAAGGTAATCCCCCGCAACGATGAGATTTTCCTCCTCCATCAGCTCAAGGAATTTCAGATACTGCTCGGTAATCTGCAATATCGGGATATCGAATATATCGATTTCCTGCGATTTGATAAGGTACAGCAAGACTTCCAGAGGCCCCTCGAACTCGTCCAGATGCAGCCGCAACACCGCGTCCGTGGCTTCGTCAACAATATACTCCTTTTCCGCAACGACAGTCATTGTAGGAGTAGAATCCTTTTGAGCCTGCGTAACTGTGTCTTCGTGTGCGCCAGTTGTAAACTCATGCACCTGTGCCATTTATGACTATCCCCAAAAAGAGGCTAGATCCACCTAAAGAAATCCCCCGCCTCTTTAGCCAAAGCATACAGGCTCAAGACCCAAATGTCGAGTATAAATTACCCGTAAATACGCCAAAACGGCCGCAATTCCCTAATTTTCCACCTTTTTCGGCCGCAATATCGCGTAAGTAGGCAATCCTATACCCTCAAAATGCTTCAAAATCTCGTTGGCCGGCGACGCATCAAGATCCTCCGCCTGGAACTTAATTTTCACAAAATCCTCCAGCGCAGCTTCTACATCCGCATCTTTCAGCGTCGTTTTATCCATAATCAGGCAGTTTTTGCACCACGTCGCCCACATATCCACAATCACTACCTTGTCGTCGGCCAAGGCTTCTTCCAGCCCTGCAGTCATACTAGGCGTCCAGCCACCCTCTAGCATCTCCTGAGCACTGTTGGCGACAGCCTCAGTATCAACATTCCGGCTGTCAAGAATCTTGTATCCCAGATAACCATAGTAAGCCGAGAAACCAAGGATAAACACGCCCATCGCCTGTTTGACCCGGATCATCCATGCACCCGGTTTTGGCATCACGCTCATGCCCCCCCCGGCAAGCGGCCAGGGAATCGCCATCCCCAGCCCCAGAAAAAACGGAAGACTCAAAGCCATCGTCGTGCCTTTCGCATAGAGGTCGCTCGAAAACACAATGACCTGTATAACAATCGGTGCCACACAGGCTCCCGCCAACAGCGCCGATACACCGCCCATTCCGAAGGCGAGCGGTAAGCTGCCCTTCTTGCCCTTGCTAGCCAGATTAAGGTTCGACTGGTACTTCGAAAAGTCGATCTGAATCACGTCGAACATAGCGAGCGCAAGAAACACGAAGAGAATCGCGATACCGATATTGAACCACGGCGACGCGTTGATCGTGCCGAATGTTCCCGCCGTCAATATGACAATTAATCCAAGTACGCCGTAGACAAATGCCATAGCCAGTCCATATGCGAGTCCGAGTACGAATCCGCGCGAACGTGAACCCGCCTGCGCGCCCGCGCCGATGATCGCTAGGTTGATTGGAACCAGCGGGAGGACGCATGGCGTAAGATTGAGTGCGAGCCCGCCAGCGAGCACAAGCAGTACGATTACAATGGGACCTTTTCCTTCGAACATTCCCTCGGATTTTTTACCGGCTTTCGCGTCTTCGATGAACTGCAAGAAGCCCGGCGTCTTCTCAAACGTGCTCGTACCCAGAATATCGAATTGATCAAGCAGCCCCATCACATCGCGTTCAGCAACGGCGATTTCTGTGATGTCCGCCGAAGGCTGCTCTGGGATCGTTTCAATGACTGACGTGTTGCCCGTAAAATTGATTCCCGCGAATACCGCTGCGTGTTGTCCGGTCAATGGCGCCGAAGCAGCGACGACCTTGACGGGCTGTTTGATTTTCAGTGTTCGCGGCATCAGGCACTGTTTATCGTTGCACGCTTGGTAACGTATTCCAATCGTATAATCATGCGCGCCCGGCTTTACCGAATCCGCAACATCGATCGCCAAACCGACAACGAATTCCTCTTCGTATACTGCCATCGGTGTCGGCGATCCCCCTGTGACAATTTCAATCGGTTCAGGATACACCACCTCAGACAATGAAATCCCATCCGGTGCTTCCACGGTCACAACAGTCGGAATCAGAAAATCCTCAAGCGGCTTATTCGCGTTTACATGGTAGCCGTGTTCAAGTTTAATCCTGATCGCAACATACGCCGTCGTGCCTGATTGTGTCGCGTCGGTCTGATACAGCACTTCGGAATCTATGTCGATCGCGCCCTGCCCGTACGAGGTGGTCGAAGCTGCGAAAAGGATAAATGCCACGCCAGCCGCCAGCGCGCGCTCATGAAAAATACGACTCACGGATCTGTCTCCCTAGTTCAATTCAAGTTGTTCCAGCAAGGCCTCAGGCTTAGTCACCGGTTGCTTGCAGGCAAAATTCTTACATACATAAGCCGTTGCGTGATTATCGATCATGGTCTTGTTCGCAAGCAGCGGAAGGTATTCAGTAATTTCGTCAGCAGCCGCATCGTCCGAATCAAGATGCGCAACAATCTTGTTGGGCACGAAGTTATGCCGCGCAACATCAAGCAGCCCCGATACCTCCTCGCTCGCGAGCGGGCCGACTACAGCAATCTCTTTGGGTGGATTTAGATAAAAATCTACTGCCGCCATCAGTCTCATAAAGCCCTGCGGGTGTTCAGCCAGATAAGGGTAGTTGTCCATCAGAATCCGTCGCGCGATGTCGTAGTAGTCAGCATTGTCAGTAAACTTCGCCAGACGCAGCAATCCGTAAGTCGCCAGCGAGGTTCCTGCCGGAGTCGCGTTGTCCTGCGAAGTCCGCGTGCGCACGATCAGGTTTTTGTGATCAAGCGAGGTATTGAAAAAACCGCTCGCCGTGTCGTCCCAGAATTTATCGATCATCGTGTGCGTAAGTTCGTCCGCCAACTTGATCCATTTCACGTCGAATGTAGATTCATACACATCGAGAAGCGCAACAATCGTGAATGAGTAGTCATCGAGATACGCAGGCAGACGGCTTTCCCCCTTGCGATGAGTGCGAAGCAGCTCACCGTCCCGATACATATCCGTGACCAGAAAACTCGCCGCTTCCACCGCGGCATCTAGATATTCTTCATTCCCAAGCACCTGATACCCCTGAGCAAAAGCCGTGATCATCAAAGCGTTCCAGGCCGTAAGAACTTTGTCGTCCAGACCGGGCCGCACACGTTTGCTTCGAACCACCAGTATCTTGTGATCAAGTTCATCTATCTTCGCAATAAGATCATCCGTCGACATCTTCAAAATCTTTGCAACTGCCTCGTCGGAGATCGGTGTGTGCAGAATATTTTGGTTCGCGTGATATTCTTCCGGCGAAGAGAAGTTTCCTTTTTTGCGTACATCGTAATAAGTATTGAAAATCTTTGCGTCCGCTTTGCCCAGATGCTCTTCGATTTCAGATTTTGTCCAGACGTAAAACTTACCTTCCTCACCCTCGCTGTCAGCGTCCTCCGCACTGTGAAAACCGCCTCGCTCATCGCGCATGTCCCGCAGGATATAAGCAAAGGTTTCTTCCACCACTTGTTTGTAGAAGGGGTCTTTCGTTACTTGGTACGCCTCGAGATAGACCTGCGCCAGTTGAGCATTGTCGTAAAGCATTTTTTCAAAATGCGGGACCAGCCATTCTGCATCCGTCGAGTACCGCGCAAAACCACCGCCAAGATGATCGTACATACCCCCCTGCGCCATTTTGTCCAGCGAAAGCGTTGCCATCTTCAATTGCGCCGGATCGCCCGTGCGCTGGTATTCCCGCAGGATCATCGCAATACTTGAGCTGGCAGGAAACTTCGGTGCGCCGCCGAAACCACCGTCCACAGCGTCGAAAGCTTTCGTCAGGGTAGCCACGGCGTTTGTAATTAACTCGGGCTTGGGCTCATCCTCGCCTCCAATTTCAGCAGCCAGGATATTGCTCACATGCTGCGTGAGTTGGTCAGCCGATGCGTAAATTTCCTCGCGCTTTGTTTTCCACGAATCGGCGATCGAGCTGAGAATTGTCATGAATCCCGGACGACCATACTTGCTCTCTTTGGGAAAATAGGTCCCGCCCCAGAAAGGCTTGAGATCCGGCGTAATAAATACGCTCATCGGCCAGCCGCCCTGCCCCGTCATCGCCTGCACCGCCGCCATATAGATTTCATCAATGTCCGGGCGTTCTTCTCGATCAACCTTGATGGCGATATAGTGCTCGTTCAACAGCGCAGCTACTTCCTCATCTTCGAAACACTCATGTTCCATCACATGACACCAATGGCACGAAGAGTACCCCACAGAGAGAAAGATCGGCTTGTTTTCAGCCTTCGCTTTGCTCAAGGCCTCCTCACCCCACGGATACCAGTTCACCGGATTGTGAGCATGCTGAAGCAGATAGGGACTCGTCTCCTCAGCAAGACGGTTCGTGTATTTGTGTTCGCTAACCTCTTGCTGCACTGACAAAGACCCCTCTTGGATAACTTCTTCTTGCGCGTCCTGTATTTCTAATGCCGTCGTCGATACGGAGGGCGCGTTCGAACACGCGCAAAACGCGACCGTCGAAACCACTGCTGTGGTAAACAGTCCGACTCGGAAAATATTTCGATCCATTCGAGAAACTCCTGATTCCAGCACTGCATCAAGGAAGAATTGTAGCACGTATTCAGGAAATTAACCTATCGTTCGCTAGTGTGAGTGTATTCAGAATACGCTCGAAATCAAGTCACGGACGGATCCGGTGTCGCCCCCGATGCGGGTACCTGAGCCGCTTCCTCCGCAGTCTGTTCAGATGCCCGAAACGCTTGCAGTTTGCGTTGATAGTCAACTATTGCTATCTCGCGGCAACTTTCGCCGCATCGGGCAACGTAGTCTTATCAATCGTATGAGCCACAATCTCGCGATCCACCACCGACTTGTTTATTTGAGAAGCGAACAACAGAGCATTCCGGCACATGGTTACGATCACACGCGGATTACCCTCCGAGAAAAGATGAATCAGAGAAACGGCTTCGTCATCGAAAACCGGAGCCTGCGCATCTGTCGCCCCGGCATGCGCCAATCGGAATCGAATCAGATCACCGACGTCCTCAGTATTTAGCGGGAAAAGCGTAAAAGTCATATTGATCCGCTGTTGAAAATTCGGCGCGGCTTCAAGTACCCGCGCCCACTCCAGCTGACCAAACAGAACAAGATTAAGCAGCTTATGCTGCGGTGTCTCAAGATTCTGAGCAAGACGAAGCAACTCTAACTGACCGCGCTTGTTCAGGTTCTGCGCATCATCAATGATAAGTGTGTTAATCCGATCCCGGTTTGCCATCAGATAGTTGTTCAACGCCTCCATATAAGCCGCAAACGAACGCTTCTCAGGTCGAAGCCCAAACTGGTTCACAATCGCTTCAAACAAAGAGAAACTTGTCCACGAAGGAATCGGAGATCCGATTACAGCGGTATCGTACTTTTCCGGATCAGATGCCATCTCCCTGTCATCAATTTGCGGAGAAGCGTCGTCTTGCCCGTACCATAGTTCCCAAGAACCACTGCGATACCATGACGCTCATCAATATTCGACTACAACCGATACAGGCACGACCGATGCTCCTGCGTAGCATAAAAATACCCAGGATCCGCCGTTGGAGCAAAAGGCTACTCCCTCAGACCATAGGCCATGAGATGCGAATGTACATCATTCATCCTAATTAGCGTCCTTCCGCACTACCAATTTCCAAATCTCATATTCCAGAGCGGTCTTACTGATCGATATGCCGCAAACCGGGCAAATGCTCTCAATTACAAATGCTCAGAATAACGATTCACCCTGATTTATCGACAAAACGCCACTGTTGCTCTATCGTAACCCGCACATCCTGTCAAGTATACACTGCACAAATATAGTCAAATCCCTGTTTGTCCGTCACCAACCGTTGCACTGCAATTTGTAACAGAATCATTACATTCCAACACTCATCACATCATGTTTTCCGGTTATGACACCTACATACACTAGATTTTCACCCGCGATCCGATGTGTTGAGTACACAACTCGAATTTCGCATGAAATACACGTTTGTATGGTGTTTATCGGCAAAAACGTCTATACTTTTAACAACTACGCTGAAATAGGGAGCAATCGAAAGTGGCAAAACATCGCATAAAACAATTAAACGGAGATGGAGCCAATCAGGAGTTCGACATCACCGATGGTTTTACAATGGGGCGCAGCCAGCAGAATAGTATGGTTCTCAATAGTCCCCTCATTTCCCGTACGCATGCGCGCATCGAAGTTACCGACGGCGGCGTGGTCTTAAAAGATCTCGACAGCGGAAACGGTACCTTCGTCGATGGTCGTCGCATTGTCGAAGTGAAACTGGAAAACGGTCAAGTATTTATGATCGGGAACTTCGAGCTAAGATTCGAGGAAGGATCCAGCGACGACGAATTCGCGCTCTATACCACCTCATCCGATAGTGGAATTAAACTGAAAAAGGGCGTTGAAGGCGATGTAAAAGCTGCACCCGCAAAAGAAATAATGCAGACCATGTTCACGCCCTCATCAAACACGGTATCCGCAGAACGTGTAAAGGACTTACAGCTGCGCCTACAGGCGGTCTATGAAGCAAATGAAATCATCTCCACGGAACACGACCTGCATAAAGTATTCGAAAGAATTGTAGAACAAATTGTAAGGCTGGTTCCGGCAAGCAACGCCGTCATTATGCTGCTCGATTCCGAATCGGGAAAATTGAGATCCAAATACGAATACAGCACCTCAGAAAACGCAGACATCCAGGTCAGTTCAACCGTTATAAAGCGTTCGTTTATCGATGGCGAGGCCGTCCTCGTTTATGACGCCTCCGCCGATTCACGTTTCGGTGAAGCCCAAAGTATAGTCATGGGAAACATCGCCTCAGTCATGTGCTGTCCCATGACCTTCAACCAGCAGCATCTAGGCATACTTTATCTCGATACGCGAGGTACAGCAAATGCTTTCAAAGAAAGTGATATGGAATTACTCGTAGGATTGGCAGGGCCGGCAGCCGTAGCCATCAAAAACGCCCAGTATCACGACGAGCTGGAGTCCGATTTTCAGACCACTTTGCGACTACTGTCCAACGCAATCGAAATGCGCGACCACTACACACTTGGACACACATTCCGCGTCACGAAATACTCCGTAGCCATCGCCCGTGAATTAGGCTGGAGCGAAGAAAGGCTTATTGAAGTTGAGATGGGCGGCGTTCTCCACGATGTCGGAAAAATCGCCATACCAGACGCTATTCTCGGAAAGGCTGACAAGCTGACTGACGAAGAATACGCCATGATGAAAATACACCCCCAGCGCGGCGCTGACATGATGAAGGATTGCAAAAAGCTCGAACCCTTGATCCCATACTGCCTCTATCATCATGAGCAATTTGACGGCAGCGGATATCCCCACGGATTGGTCGGAGATCTGATTCCCATCGAAGGTCGCGTCGTCGCCGTTGGCGATACCTTCGATGCAATTACCAGCAACCGCCCCTATCGCGATGGTCGATCTGCCGAAGTCGGGCTCGATATCATTCTGAAATGCAAGGGAACTCAGTTCGACCCCGAGTGCGTCGATGCATTTGTCCGTGCGTTCAAAAAAGGCAGAATCGAGCCATTTATGCAGCGCACCCAGGATGACGACTGCGAAGGCGTCGTATGCCCATTTTGCAGCGCATTTATAGTGATCCCTCTGGATTCGGCGGAAGACGATCTGCACAAATGTAACGTGTGCTACCGCATGGTGAAACTGCAAGCGCAACACGACATGTTTTTCGCGGTACTAGCGACTGCTGCGGAATCGGAACTGGATCGGTCTAGCGACAGCGGCATTGCCGTCAAAGATGACAGCGGTATTTCAGTCAGAAGGAAGAAGGTCGAAAAGACTAAGAAACCGAAAAAAAAGTAGTGGATTGAAAAGGATTCTAAATCCATACGGTTGTCTTTGCACCGTCCCCTGTCATAAAATACACTCCTTGATATAGACTGCAACGCAACAATAAGGGGGCCTACACCTGTGGTTCTTTCGGACAATACAATTAACAAACTGCTCGAGTCCGGGGAACTCGGAATCGAGCCCATGAACCCCGAACAAGTCGAACCCGCCTCAATAGACCTGCGCCTCGGTAATACCTTCCTCGTTCCGAAAACCACCGAAGGTGTCTATTCAATGTCCGAACCCCCCGAATATGAAGAAATCACAGCCGACACATTTATCGTACCCACACGCGGATTCGTACTCGCAACAACCATGGAATATATCCGCCTGCCCGACAACCTCACTGCATTCGTCGAAGGACGCAGTTCAGTGGGAAGACTCGGACTTTTCATTCAAAACGCCGGATGGGTAGATCCAGGATTCGAAGGCGCAATCACCCTCGAACTCTACAATGCAAATGCTGCCCCCATGCGTATTGAAGCAGGGCGACGCATCTGCCAGCTCGTCATCGCCAAGGCAGACGGTGTAGTTGACAACCCATACCGAGGAAAATATCAAGGCCAGCGCAAAACCACTGGCTCCCTTCTCCATCTGGACAACGAAGTTACCCCAGCCAAAAAATAAAACATGCCTCGCGGATTAGACTCAAGCCTCCGGCACCAGCATAACGGCAGGTTTTGCATGACGCTGAATGACCAGCTCATCCCCTTCTACAAGCTCAATGTATTCCGAAGAATTATCATAAGCCAGTATCGCCGGGCCCCGCGTAATCCTCGCCCGCACCACCACATCCTCCGGCAAGACGACATGGTTGGTTTTTTCGCGCGCATACATAAAAGCCACACCAATCCCCGACCAAAACGTGCCCCGCGTAATCTCATTGAAGTACGCAGTACTCCCAAAAGGAGTACTCACCATAAAACCGTCACCGATGATTTCGTTATCATCATTATCGCCAAACGCCGTATCATCGAACCATATTTTGAATCGAACCGCCGTATTCACGCGACCCATGTGTACCGTAAACTCGTTGATCGCCAACAAATCCTTACTCGATTTCTCCTGATCCCCATATACTACACGACAGCCCAGTTTAAGGTACTCCGTGCGAACCAACGAATCCTCGGCGAGTTTCGCAATCGTTTCCTCCGGCGGATCAGATATACATCGTATCCCGCGCCGACTGTTCCTGATCGGTACCTTCGGAATATTGGGCCACTTAAGCTCCGCCGCAAGCAAAGTCCCGTCACCCCCAAAACACACGACTACATCCCCAGGTTCATCAACCAGAGACAACGTCTCATGTGATTCTATCAACGGTTCCAGCCGTTCGGCTTCGGCACCAAACAAGGTTACATTCATAGGTCTATTCGATTCCAACACATGTCCAGATTTACACCGTATTGTATGCCTTGTCGCCCATCGGCTCAAATTGTTTTCGAACCGATTCGCCGCGAGACCAAAAAAGTCACAGTTACCAGAATCATCAACAATACGCTATAAGCGAACGCCGAACCCAGCCCCGAACCCCGCCATTCCTGGTTAATCTGGATCGCGATCGGCAGATTCGACGGCGTATACAACAGAATCGTCGCCACAAACTCGCCTAGACTCGACGCAAACACAAGAGCCGTTGCTGCAACCAGACTCGGCAGCATCAAAGGTACGATGATACGCCGAAAGCAGTATCCTCGAGATGCCCCCAACGTCTGACCCGCTTCAATAAGCGTTCCATCAAACTGCGTCACGCTCGCCGTTGCCATACGCGTCAGAAGAGGAAGAAAACGAACAAAATACGCCAACGGAAGAATGTAAATCGTGTTGTACAGCGGAATCCACGAATCGTTGAACGAAGCAATCAAGTTCATCGCCACCACTGTGCCTGGCAATGCCCACGGAAGCATCACAAGCACATTGATCCAGCGCCCGCCAATCCGATTGCGCCCGATCAGATACGCCGCAGGCAACCCCACCGCCAGACAACACACCGCCGCAACAAGACTCATCCACACACTGTTGCGAATCGGGCGAAACGCAGAGTCTTCCCTGAAAAGCGTCACATAATTGTCCAGCGTAAATGCTCGCGGAATCAGCTCCGTGTACCACTCCCGGTGGTCCACAAGCGACAGCCAAACAATATTGATATG
>DTSJ01000110.1:507-4497 GCA_012965445.1 Candidatus Hydrogenedentota bacterium | reverse complement strand
CCTGAGCTTCTTGCCCGAATTCGTCTCCGGAATCGGAGTTTTGAATTTCTACTCACATTCGCCCCGGGAAGTTAACGAACTGCCCGATCGGCTAAAGAGAATTACTTTGTCGGCGATTCACAATCTACCCGAAGTAGTGAATTCATCCCGCCGCTTTTGGTACACTTTTGGTACTCATAATGGATTTAATATGGTTGACGGACAGGGAATATTCATGCGCTATCAGTTTTACATACTACTTGCCGCGTCATTGATTGCCGGGTGTTCGGGCGACAAGTCAAACTCCTACAGCATCGACGAGAGTGCGGTGGGCGGATTGTCCGGCAGTTCCGGGGCTTCAGGTACCGGAGTAAAGGTCGGAATCGGCGATGTCGAGTCCAACATGCGCTTGTACGTGTTGCTCGATGAAAGCTCTTACTCTGACACCATAATTCACAACGAAGAGTTTACAAAACGTGAATGGATTGCCCGCGCATCGATAGACGTGGCCTCTCCATATCCGTCCAAGCTCAACCTGATGATATTTAATCGGAACATCAAGAATTATGTCGGGCATGCTTACCGAACTACAGTCAACCTTTACATGGAAGAGAAGATTATTCACTCCTTTAAGTACATCGCGGGTCGAAACGCACTGACGGACTTCAAAGAATATCCTGTGGACGTCATGCCGTTTCTCGACCCCGAACCCGGAAAGTCTATCTTGTTTCATGTTCGTGCCGAAATCGAGTTCTTCCCCAACACCGAAGAAGAATCCATTACGCTGGAGTCCACTGTACCCGCAGAAGCAACCGCGACGAAAATGGGCAATCCGCTGACGCTTACCTTCGCGCCTTAACGAGCTTATTTCCTATATCGCTTCCAGCATCCAGGAGACTGACCATTAACATCGTGCTAATCGGAGCCCATCCGGACGATGTCGAAGTCGTAGCAGGAGGCACAATTGCCAAGTGGTGCAAGGCTGGATTTGATGTGACAATCGTCTCCATGACAAATGGAAACAAAGGACATCACAAACAAACGGGCGTGGCTCTTGCAAAGCGACGTAAAGCGGAGTCAAAGAAATCCGCAAATATCGCTGGCGCACGCTCCGTCGTGTTCGATGTTCCTGATGGAGAACTCGAGCCAACCCTGCCCCTGCGCAAAAAGGTCGTTTCCCTGATTCGAAACAGCAAGGCAGACCTCGTGATTACACATCGTCCCAACGATTATCACCCGGATCACCGATATACGTCGCAGGTCGTCCAGGATGCCGCCTATATGGTTACCGTTCCGCATTTCGTCCCCTCTGTGCCAGCGCTGCGCGAGAACCCCACGTTCCTGTACTTCATGGATCGTTTCCAAAAGCCATGTCCCTTTACTCCTGATGTCGCAGTCGCCGTGGACGACGCCATGGAAACGAAATGGCGTATGCTTGATGCCATGGAGTCGCAGGTTTACGAATGGCTGGCGTGGCACGCCGGTGTATTGGACACGGTTCCGAAACGTAAGGCGGAACGAATGGCCTGGCTCCAGCAGGTATGGGGGCCTAGACTCGCGGGCATTGCAAAACAACACCGCAAGGCTCTCCCAAATTGGTATACACCGACTCAGGCGAAGAAGATTCAGTTCGCCGAGTTTTTCGAACTGTCTGAGTATGGTCGACAATCAGACCGGGCGGAAATGGTCAAGTTGTTTCCTTTTCTGAGTAGCTCAAGGAAAAGCAAGAAAAAGTAAGGAGGTGCAGATGCGCCCAATTTGGATCGGATTCGTCGCAGTGATGTTTTCATCGACGGGGTTGGCTCAGGAGGTCCCTTTATCAACGATCACGAGTACGGGTGAGGCATCGGAAAACGTCAATCCCACGCATATCGAGTTTCAGTTTTCAGTGCTGTTCGAGGAGAACTCTCTTGTCGGCAGTACCGGCAAGGCAATTGCATTTCCAGATACATTCAGGGAATTGATAGAAAAGCGAAATCTTGATGAAAGTCAATTGACGTTTCGGTCGCCGTACGTTGACTCAGTAAACAGCAGCGAAGTCACACTTCGGGGAACAATGCGCTTCCCGTTGCCGGGGGGGACCGACCTGGAGGAACAAATCCTAAAGTATGCTGCGTTGTGCGATGCCGTGGCCGCTTTGGGAAAGGCTGCTCAAGCGAGTATCGAGGGGCCGAAATTGATCGTCAAAGACGCAGATCTTTTCGAGCAGGAGACTCTCAAACGCGCGACTGAGAATGCACTCTACAAAGCCGATGCAATCGCACAGATTCTAAACACGCAAATTTATGAGGTAAAATCAGTCGAAGTACAAGAGTTGATTTGGCACACTGACACTAATAATACAGATACGGCTCCAGGGATAGACCGGCTCACGTGCAGTGCAAAAGTATCGCTCACATATCTGCACCAGCCTTAAGGAATCTCTAGAGCATTCTAATCAATTTAGGTGCTCCAACCTGCGCGCGGCACCAGAATTCTAAATCCCGCCTGCGGATCGTACTCAATACTGCCTTTGCCGCGCGTCATTAGTTGCCTTGCCACGCTCAGCCCCATACCTACGTGACTCTCGTCCTTGGTGGAAAATCCCGGCTCAAACATTCGCTCGAGAACGTCATGATCTATCGGATCGCCGGAATCCTTAACCGCAATAAGCACGTTATCCCCCTCCAGCGAAGCTCGAATGGTCAGATCTTTCTTTTCCTGGTCAGCCATCACTTCAAGTGCGTTGGCAAGAACGTGCATCAGTACCCGCTGAAGTACCTGCTCATGTATACCCGCAGAATCGACGCCCTCGTCAGAGACAAACTGTACCTGAATCAATCCGAGCTTAAACTCATACACGAAGAGAAGATTGAGTGACTCCATTACCGTCGCGATTTCGCATACCTCTGATGAACTTCGAACCGTCCTTCTGGAGATTGCAGTCAACGCAGAAAGAATATCAGCGCCCTTTTCAACAGCGCCGAGGATCTCGTCGATCATCCGGTTTACTTCTGGATCGGTAGAATCCATTCGAATGAGTTCGGCATAAGCCATAATTGCGCCCAGCATATTATTCACATCGTGCGCAACATTATTTACGTTACGACCCTTTTGCGCATCGTCAATCAACGATTCAATCTGAGCAGGCGTCAATTCCAAAAAAAAACTCCTAAAGCGTGCCATTTTTCGGTTCAGAATTGCTCATTCTTACATACTATTCGGCGCAACACAAGAAAAACTCCGGTTTCCAGTTTTGGTCCCAGGCCGAATAAGTATTGACACCAATCTCTAGAAGTTTTTGACGATCATATCACCGAACTCGCTGCAGTTGAGCAATGTCGCGTCGTCCATCAGGCGATGAAAGTCGTAGGTAACGTTCTTTGATTCAATGGTTTTGATCATACTCGCTACGATTTTATCTGCCGCCTCAGCCCAGCCCATATAGGTGAACATCATGACACCTGACAAGATAAGGCTGCTGGGATTTACTTTGTCCAGCCCGGCATACTTCGGCGCGGTGCCGTGTGTTGCCTCAAAAAGCGATACCCCGGTTTCAAAGTTTATGTTTGCGCCTGGAGCAATCCCGATTCCGCCGACTTGCGCAGCGAGCGCATCGCTCATATAGTCACCGTTGAGGTTCATGGTCGCCACAACATCGAAATCCGTCGGCCGGGTAAGTATTTGCTGTAGGAAAATATCGGCGATACAGTCTTTGACGAGAATTTTGTCGCCTGGATCGCCGTTGCAATCGTCCCAACCTACCGCCACGTCGGAGAATTCTTCCTTGACCAGCTCGTAGCCCCATTTCATGAAACCGCCTTCAGTGAATTTCATAATGTTGCCTTTGTGGACCAGCGTCACAGACTTTTGATTATTCTTTACGGCGTGGTTAATCGCAGCACGAATCAGCCGCTTCGAACCCATTTCGCTGATAGGTTTGATTCCAACACCCGAATCCGCTCGCACATTCCAATTCATTTCGTTGTTCAGGAAATCGATGAGCTTTTTCGCTTCTTCTTTTTGTCTTTG
>DTSJ01000110.1:0-497 GCA_012965445.1 Candidatus Hydrogenedentota bacterium | reverse complement strand
GTTCCCTCTTCCACCTCAAGCCCGGCGTAGACATCTTCCGTGTTCTCGCGGAATATCGTCATGTCAACGAGCTCCGGGCGTAGCACAGGACTTGGAACGCCGGAGAAATGACGTACGGGGCGTACACAGGCGAAGAGGTCGAGAATTTGCCGCAGGCCGACGTTGAGGCTTCGGAATCCACCGCCGATTGGTGTAGTCAATGGACCCTTAATGGCCACAATGAATTCATTGATAGCATCGAGAGTCTCATCGGGCAGATACGATCCAGTTGTATTGTTCGCTTTTTCGCCAGCGAAGATTTCCATCCACGCGATTTTCCGTTCATCACCGTAACAATGGCTTACCGCGCTGTCGAATACGTTTTGGGCAGTACTCCAAATATCAGGTCCGATTCCGTCGCCTTCGATAAACCCGATAATGGGGTTACTCGGCACGTTAAGCGATCCGTCTTCTTCAACGCTGATTTTTGCTCCGTCCGGTACTTTTATGAACTCGTA
>DTSJ01000109.1 GCA_012965445.1 Candidatus Hydrogenedentota bacterium | reverse complement strand
ATGACAAGTCCTCGAGCGTATCGGTCTGGTACATCTTCGCAGGACGATGCGCTGGCATACTTGAAAAACGAGCGCGGTAAGCATTTCGATCCTGAGCTGGTTGACGTATTTCTTGAGAAGAAGATTGGCACTGTTGTGAAGGACAGCGAGTAACACCCAGACCATGAGTTCCCCGAAGAGAAATATTGATCCTGAACGGCAAGCGAAGATTCTGGCCGATGCGCGTCGTTATTCCGATGATCGCGAGAAGGGCTATCGCGAACAGGCGCTCGCGCTTTTTCCGCATGTGTGCGGGCGATGCTGCCGGGAATTTTCGGGGAAGACGCTGCGCGAACTTACGGTGCATCATAAGGATCACAATCACTCGAACAATCCGCCTGACGGGAGTAACTGGGAACTGCTGTGCCTTTATTGTCACGATGATGAGCATCAGGATTCGGAGGGGAGCGGGGGAAGTAGGGAGCTTCATTCGGAGGGGTCGCTCGGGAATAATCCTTTTGCAGGGTTGAAGGGGATGATCGATTCCGAAGAGGACGATTGACCGGATGGAAGGCGACCACGCAAGGTCGCCCCTATTTTTTGCGGAGTTCCGTGACTTGCTCGCCGGCTATGCCCCAGTTGTCGGTTTCGACTTCGTCGATGACTACTACTGTGGTTGCTGGATTTTTGCCTAGTACGTCTGCTAGGAGTTTGGTGGCTCCCTGGATGAGTTGTTGTTTTTGCTCTTTCGTGGCGCCTTCTTTGGTGATTTTTATGTTTACGTAGGGCATCGAGTGATCCTTGCGTTTACTTGCTCAAGTCACGGTAGTAGAGTTCTTTGGCTTCTATGGTCATTCCTTCGTTGTGGCATTGGATCGCGATGAAGCCTTTGGTGAATTCATCGTCTTCATAGGTCATGACGAGTTCGTCGTTGATCCATATTTTTATTTCAGTACCGACAACTGATTGGCGCATGGAGAACCACTCGCCGTCTTTGGTCAGCAGAGCGGTCGCTTTACCCGTCGGTGTTCCGGGTTTCCACAGCCAGCCTGTGTGTGCATCTTGTGTGTGGCAGATCTGCGCTTCGTAGCCTTCGGGATATCCGTTGATGTTGTCGGCCGGAGGGTTTGCTCTGAAATAGACACCGCTGTTGGCGCCGCGCTCCATGGAGACTATGCGGTATATCCCTTTGACTTCCTGGTCGGTGAGTTCGGGTGACGCATAGATGTGTCCTTGGCCGCCTGAGGAGGTGCCGATCATTACGGCGTCTTTGACTTCCCACTTGGCGCTGCCGCGCTGCGTCCAGCCGTCGAGAGTTTGTCCATCGAAGAGGGAGATCCATTCGGGTTCGGAAGACTCGTCAGAGGCACCACGTCCTGATTCCGCATCGGGTACAACACCAATGACGAAATCATTACAGCCAATAATCGTAAGACACAAACATGTCGTTATGGCAAGGCTACTTAGGACTTTCATTTTATCTTCCCTTTATTTGGCTTCGGCGTAGTACAGGATTCTTGTGTTGTTGTGGTATTCGTGTTTTTTCTGGATTGTGAAGTGTTTGTTCAGGCAGGTTTCGAGGAATTCTGTTTCGTAGTCGTCGTAGATGTCGTCTTTGTTCAGGAGGAGTTTTTTTACCATGGCGTCTTCTTTGATGACCATTTCGATGACGAGATCGGTGCCGAGGCTGCCGAGATAATCGATGAATTCGTAGAGGGGGATGTGGGCTGAGATGACGACGTGATGAATCAGTGCGAGGCAGACGGTGAAATTTGGTTTGCCACGCTCTTCGAGCCGTTTGCGTTCCATTCCGCGCCAGCCGAGACTGGGGGAGGAGTCGGCGATGTTGCTGATGATTGGGGTGATATTTTCGGGGCCAGAATGTTTGAGTTCGTTGTACAGCTTTTGGACGGCGAGGGGATCAATGTCCATTGCGATGACGGTGTCGCTTTTTTCGGCGAGTATTTTTGAAAAGGTGCCGGTGTTACAGCCGATGTCCCATGCGAGTGCACGCGGTTTCGCTTGGGCTGACTCGCGGACGAAATCGATTTTCATCTGAAAATTTTCATCGTCGTAGCTGTGGGTTTGCGCGTAATCCGACCATTCTGTCTTGCCCTTGTTCCAATTGAGGCCGGAGACGAGCTTTTTCATTTTTTTCAGGTTCGCTTTGATTAGTTCTTTTGAGAACCCGGCATTCGTCACTTCTTTTTTGATGGAACGGTTCGAGTCGCTGTAGGCGTTTATGAGCTTGGACTGGAGATAGACGTTCGTGAATACGCCGGGGCGAAATCGATCCCGAAATGACATCATAGCGTTGCAATCTGCGGGGTCGACTCCGTCCACGCGCCCGCGCAGCCAGTGTCGATAGGGGATGTCTTTGTAGGCTTGGAGCATGAGTGGGTAGAGGTAGAGTTCGCAGAACTGGCGATACCCGATCCAGGGTTCGCCGGGCTTTAACTTTTCGAAGGAGGGGATATCAATGAACACGGGCTGTGCGCCGCGATAGACGACGTTGTAGGGGGTGGAGTCTTTGAGGATCATGCCTTCGGCGACTGCCTGTTCGAGTAATTCGAGTTGGAGGAGTGCGGCGTCTTTGAGCATATCGAAGGGCCATTCGTAGGGGTAGGTGACGAAGGAAAGGCGTTCGTGTTTCAGATATGCGTGCCAGGGTTGAGGGAGGTCGGCGGTATCGACGGTTAGTGAATCGTCGGCTTCTGTTTTGACGATAGAGCCAGATTCGAGGGCTTTCTTGAAGAATTTCGTATTGGAAAGTAGTTCCCATTCGGACCAAGCCTGGCTGCTCAATCCGCGAAATACTGCGTCGGGCTGGACGTAGATGCGACCCTGCCGGTCGCGGAAAGAGCCTGTCTCTGCTTGTGGAGCTGAGTCGGTCATTGCGCGGTGATCTTATCGAACGAGGCTCGATGGTTAAGTGACATCTATTCTGACTCAGCCTCGGCTTCTATCTCAGGCGTTTCCTCTTCTGATTCGTCTATGGCCTTCTTTACTCCGATTTTGATTAGAAAGCCGTGCCAATACATTTTTAGTAGAACACCTAATCCGACGAGACCGCCGATGAGTGCTTGAATGATGATGGAACCTGAATTGGCGTCGAGATAGGCGTGTGCGTGGTTTTCCCATGTGAGTATCAGGGCGAAACACAGTGCCGCTAGTGTGGATTTTTTCATGTATGTGTCCTTACGAATCAAGGTTTTGGATCGGTCATCGGCGTTCTTGTATGTAACGCCTGATTTTACCGTAAATGGCCCTCTAAAGGGAAGTCAGATGCAGAAAAAGCTACTTGTCATAGCCGTCGGGGTGGGTCTGCATGAAATTCCACGCGTCGCTAACTATTGTCTGTATATCCCCTTTTTGGGGTGACCATTCCAGTACGTGCTGGGCCTTTTCCGAAGAGGCGACGAGTCTGTCTGCATCTCCTGGTCGTCGATCATGAATTTCTACGGGAAAATTCTGTCCTGTGACGGATTTGACGGTTTCGATGACTTCGAGCACTGAGTTGCCGATTGAGTTACCCAGATTGACGGTGAGGGAATCGCCGTCGACTCGCAGATGGCTCATTGCTCTGATGTGTGCATCGGCCAGATCTTCCACGTGGATGTAGTCGCGGACGCATGTGCCGTCGGGGGTGTCGTAGTCGTTTCCGAATACCATGATTTTGTCTCGCTTGCCTGATGCGGCGAAGAGGATGTTGGGGATCAGGTGGGACTCGGGGCTGTGGGCTTCGCCGTAGGTCGGGGACGCGCCGCATGCGTTGAAGTATCTGAGAATTACGTGGTTTAGTCCGTGGGCTCGTCCGTGCCAGTCGAGCATTTGCTCGATCATCAGCTTGGAGAGGCCATAGGGGTTGATTGGTGCGACGGGTGCGTCTTCGGTGATCGGGACGGTTTCGGGCATTCCGTATACTGCGGCGGTGGAGCTGAAAATGAATCGTCGTATGTTGGTTTCGATCATGGCTTTCATGACCGAGTGTGCGCCGACGAGGTTGTTGTCGAAATATTTTAGGGGATTCGCTACGGATTCGCCGACTTCGATGTAGGCGGCAAAATGCATTACGGTGTCGATTTCGTGATCACGCATAATCGACGCAAGTTTCCGGGTGTTGAGAATGTCGCCTTCAATCAGAATTGCGTAGGGAGAAACGGCACCGCGGTTTCCGGTGGAAAAATTATCGTATACGATGACCGATTCATCTACGGCCAATAATCGTTCGACCGTGACACTGCCGATGTATCCTGCTCCCCCGACAACCAGAACAGACATACTTTCTACCTTTTCTAGAATGATGCTCAATAGAATTTTCCTAGGGTACTGTATTGTGCTGTAGTTTTACAACGTGTTTGTGCGTGGTATACTCGTTCCAGAGCAGGGTTGCTACCTGAAAGGAAGGTGAAGCATTGACAT
The DNA here is from genome assembly GCA_012965445.1 of Candidatus Hydrogenedentota bacterium. The sequence continues at coordinate 10,929 of DTSJ01000109.1, read as the reverse complement.
TGCGATCATAACTGGAGCCGCAGGCCTGATAGGAGCGGAAGCGGTCCGATTTTTTGATGCGAAAGGCTTCAAGGTGGTGGGCATTGATAACGGGATGCGGGAGGTATTTTTTGGGGAGGATGCATCGACCGAGTGGAGCCGGAAGGCGCTTGAGGAATCTATTGACGGTTACACGCACTATTCGGCAGACATCCGTGATCAGAAGGCGATTGTAGAAATTTTTAGGGAGTACGGGGGGGATGTCAAACTCGTAATCCATGCTGCTGCTCAGCCTTCGCATGACTGGGCTGCGAAGGAGCCGTATACGGATTTCTCTGTAAATGCGAACGGGACGCATGTGATGCTTGAAAGTACACGTCAGAACTGCCCTGATGCTTGTTTTATCTTCACTTCGACCAACAAGGTATATGGTGATGCTCCGAATGCGCTTCCGCTTGTGGAGGAAGAGCTTCGGTGGGAGGTGGACGCGGGGCATCCTTATGCTGCGGACGGTATTGATGAGACGATGTCAATTGATCAATGCAAGCACTCTCTTTTCGGAGTGTCGAAGGTTGCCGCAGACGTGCTTGTTCAGGAGTACGGGCGGTATTTTGGAATGAAGGCGGCGTGTTTTCGTGGGGGGTGTCTTACCGGTCCGGGCCATTCTGGTACGGAGCTCCACGGTTTCTTGTCCTATTTGATGAAATGCGCGATCGCTGGAACGCCTTACACGGTTTTCGGGTACAAGGGCAAGCAGGTTCGCGATAACATTCATTCGTATGATCTCATTAACATGTTCTGGCATTTTTACCAGAATCCGCGAGAGGGGGAGGTATACAACGCGGGCGGAAGCCGTCACAGCAATTGTTCGATGCTTGAGGCTATTGGGGTTTGCGAAAAGCTTTCGGGCAAGAGGCTGGACTATACGCTAGTCGACGATAACCGCATTGGCGATCACATCTGGTACGTGAGCGACGTCGGGAAATTTCGGAGCCATTACCCCGACTGGGGGTATCGGTACTCACTGGAAGATATCATGCAGCAGATCCATGACGGGTTCGCGGAGCGTTTGTAATATCTCGACGGCGGACGTTTTTTTACAGCTTTGCTTTTTCTTCGACCAGGCGAATCCGAGTCTGAAGCAGCCTTTGTCTGGCTGCGAACTGGTCAGCGTGATGGGATTCCCCCAGTTTAATGAGGAGTTCCGTTCTCGTCTCCGCTTTTTCCAGAGTACTTACGATAAACTCCAGCTGTTCGACGACTTTGTCCTGCTGTCCGAGTCTCTTTGCAAGCTCGATGCGGGTTTCCGCGAGGTCGGCTCTGGGCGGGGCTACGTGGTCAGGCGGCAACAAACGTTCTTTAGTGAGGCCCTCAAGACGCTTTATCTGAATCTCCCGCTCGGCGATAAACTCTTCCAGCAACGAGATCACTTCTTCGTCTGGAATGGGGGTATCCGTGACGATTTCTGATTTTTGAGCGGGTTGACAGCCGATGCACATAAACGAGAGCAGTGCTATCAGGACGGTCATGGAGCGCATGGTGATCCCTCCTCGATTTGGCGCATTTGGAAGGGTACGTGGATTGAAGATTCTAGCTTACCACGGTCTTTGACAGCCCGAAGCAGATCAATTACCAACTTCGGTGATCGCCGTTGTATTCTTCGAAGATATGATCGACGCCGAGTTCTGTGAGTATTTTGGCGAGTCTGCGTGTAGCGGGCGGTATATGGGGGAACTCGTCTTCTCAGGCGGTATCGAATTTGAGTCCTCTGAGACTTTTGAGGTTTTCGACGTATTTTGGGGCCGTGTGGACGGGCATCTGAGCGAGCCACAGGTCGAAGGCGAATGGCTGACGCGTCAGTACGCAAAGGCGGAGTCGAAACCGATACGTTTCTTTATCGAGAGCGGTATGAACGAAGGTGGATCGCCGAGCATGGTGACCACGAACCGCCATTTTCGGGATGTTCTCTTGGCGAAGGGCAACGAAATCGTCAAGTACGATGAATTTAACGGCGGACACCATTACCTGAATTGGCGCGGAAGTTTGGCGGACGGGCTGATTGCTCTGATTGGGAAGTGAGCGTATCCAGAGAGAGTATCGCTTTCACTCTATTCTGGTTTGAATTCTTTCAGGTCTATCATGGTGTCGCGATATGAGAGCATGATGTGAAAGGTTTCGTCCGGAATGAGACCGAATGAATAGGGTATGCTGCCCCAAATATCGGCGTAGAGACCGGATCTTTTCGATTTTGACCAGACAGTTGCCCAGGGGAAGACATCGATGGTCATGGGATCGGGAAAATCGCCTTGCCCGTCTTCGAGAAAGAGTCCGGTGTTGTTTTCGGAGATGATTAGAATATCGCCCTCTTTGAATAGAGTTGGGTTGTACACAAGCGGCTGAAAGTATTGGGTCTGCATCATGTAATATTGGTAGCCCCAATGACCTGTGAATCGAATTGTAGAGTCTTCGTCAGGGAATTTTTCCGTTAGTACTGCCGCGGCTTGTTTGCCTGCACGGGCCAACGTGTAGTCGGCGTATGCCAGGGTCAGGGCGAGCATGAGCGCGATTGTGAGGCCTGTTGAAACGCGCCTGAGAGGGAAGGGCTTGTCGGTATGGACAAGACTTAGTCTTCGTCCGACAAGGATTCCGATGGGTGTTGCCATGGGCACGATGGAGCGCGCGTTGGCGGTCCAGTTGACCTGGGTGGCAAAGAGGAAGGTTCCCATTACCCATAAGAACAGGAAGAGCGACTCTTTGTTTCGGTGTTTGAGGAGGTCGAGAATGGGGAGCAGTATTACGAAGAGTCCGGCTACGCAGAATATGGAGAAATGTACGATAAAATTCCAGTCATTGTGGTCCCGCTTGAGGATGTGCTGTTCTTGAAAGATGTGGGGGTAGTTGTATGCGATGAAGAAGAAGTAGGCACCCGATACCCAAACGGGTAGATGCCATTTCCATGAGAAGAGGACGGGGGAGAGCAGCGTGACGCTGGCAATGCAGCCCCCTGTGAATGCGAGGCCTACGAAGCTTTTTGTATTTCGTGATATGGCGTTTTCCTGGCGATAGTCCGTTGCGAATGTCGCTGCTTCGCTGAGGAGTCCTTGGTCGTAGAGGTATAGGGTCCATGCTTCGTAGAGGAGAATTATACCGACGGCGATTCCCAGATGTGCTAGCCACCATCCGGGTTTTCGAGTTTCGAGGATGGTGAAAACGAACAGCAGGGGCAGTAGGCTGAAGCCGAAATATTTGGCGAGGGTCGATGCCGCGATGCACAGTGCGCCGACGAACAGATAGCGGTTTTTCTTTGTTTCGATTCCCAGCATCCAGAAATGGATTGCCCATACGTAGAAGCACAGCATCATAATTTCTGCCATGACGTTTGTGCTGGAAACGACGAAGGCAGGCGTGCTGATCGCGATAACGATGGACAACAGAGGTCGCTCGGTGAATCGGGTTGCGATCAAGTAACTGCCCAGGCCTACTCCGATGGCGGGAAACATAAAAGCGAGGTGCATGGTCCATTCCTGCCAGCCGACGAGGAGCCCGACCAGAGCCATGTAATAGGAGACGAGCGGTGGATTTTTATTTTCTGCGGCGGCCGAGGAATTGAAGCCAGTCCAGTTTATGTCGTATCCGTAGAAGTCGAAGGGGTCTTCCAGAATGTGTTGACCAGTCCAGAGGTAAAAGGGATCGTCGATGTGGTAGGCCTTGTTTACGAATGGAATGAGGAGAAGGAAAATGATACTGGCGAGTGCGAGGAGGGGCCTGCGATGGTCGGCGGGTTCTCGGACTTTTTCGCTCATGGGGTATCGACAGTTTGTGGTTGTTGTTCGGGTCGAGAATCAGGTTGAACGCGAGGTGAGTGCATTTTTTTTACCAATACGATGATTGCGGTGATGATGTAGAGGGCGATACTTGTGAGCGAAATCCAACGACCAATTGTGTAGGATGCGGGTGCGTATTCGATTCGTATGGTGTGTTTTCCGGCTAATATGGGGATTCCGCGTAATGTGTAGTCGACTGGAATGAGGTCGTAGTTCTTTTGGATCGAGCCTTCCAGGGCTTTTGCCTTCCAGTTTTTACTGTAGGAGTCGGTCATGACGAGCAGGGTGTCTTTGTCAACTTCAACTTCGATGGTGACGTGGTCAGTCGATTCGTCGAGAATGTTTATGCTGGCGGTGACACTTTGTCCTTCGGTGAGGATTGCGGGCTTTGGATTGAGTTCTTGTTCTACGAGCGCGAGATCTGCGACGGGAAAATCTGGGTCGGCCATGACATTGAAGAGGTCTTCCTTCGTTTCGCAGACCTGGTAGCGATTCATAATGTGAAAGCGCTGGAGTGCGCCTTCGAGAGGCCAGAGGCTGGAGGGGAGGTCCCATTGTCCGGGGGCTATAATGATGTAGCGGGTGCGGAGGAGTCGAAACAACTCAAGATCGCCGATGATACCTTCTGCAGTAAAAACGATGTTTTTGTGCCAGTGAATGGATTGAGCGATTGGATCGCCACCAGTCAGCGCTCCCGTTCGAAGTTCGTTGTCGTGGTTTCTTAGTGCTCCTGCGAAAACGATAAAGGTGGCGTATCGGTCCAGGATTACAGGGTCGTAGCCCCAGATGCTGAACAGTTGTTTATCGATAGCATAATTTCTGCGGGAGTTGTCGATTCCTGCAACGTCCATAATTCGATAGTCGCCATTGTCCTGCGAGACGACGCGGTCGTATAGATCGCGCTGATGGTCAGCGAGATCGAACGTTGGCCTATGGACGCGTGCGAAGACGAGGACTTCGACGATGGCGAGTACGAACAGGCCGTGGAGCCAAATTTTACGTTTCAGGGAGAGAAATTGAACTGCGGCGATAAGCAGAGCAGTTGTACTTGCGGCCAGGATGCTGTAGTAAATGAGTGACGCTGCATTGTAGTAATATTCATCGGTAATTTCGAATCCGGCAGTCCAGAAGAAAAAGGTGTCGCCCATATCCCTTCGAACGTTGATCATGCCCGAAAAAACGTCCATATTTGATTTGTAGATTGCGAACCAGGCAGCTGCTGCAATGATGAGGCCGACGATTCCGGGTATGGCGGGCGTAAGTGCAATAATTTTTGATGTGCGCTTTCGGTTCGCAAATACGTCGAAGCCCATGGCAGCCAACATAGCGAGCAGCATTGAGGCGGGGTACATGAATTTTCCGGGTGATCGAAAGCTGCCGAAGACGGGTAGATTTGTAAGGAACCATTCGTAGACGGGTGTGTATCGACCGAGGGAGATCACGACGAGCAATGCGGTCAGTGCGACGAAGATCCATTTTTGGCGATCTTTTGCAGCGACGATGGCATAGCCAATCAGGAGTAATGCAGTGATGCTTATAAAATTCGTGGAATCCCAAAATGCCCATCGACCCCAATACATGAGGTGAATCATGTTTCCGAAGAAGTCGGGCATGATGAATCCGATGAGGCTTTCGGGATGGAGAGAGAATGTAGATGCGAAGCTGACATCAGTGCCGGTGGATCGCATACTCTCCGAAGTAGCATCCAGGCCAGTCCATAGCTGTACACAGGCCATGAGTGGAGGGATGATTCCGAAGGGGAGCAGGGCGAGTAGTGTTTTGGCCCGACGGGGGCATGCAATGAGTCTGATTGCACAATACAGGGCGGCCAGAAATCCGGTCATGAAGAGTGACTGCGGGTGTCCGGCGAGTATTTGCATGGTTGTGGCGAATACGCCGATGAGTACCCATCCAGCGCTGGGGCGTCTAAAAATACTGTCTATTGAGAGCATGATTAGGGGCGCCCAGCACATTACCTGGAGCATGGTGATATGACCGGCCATTACGCGGGAGAAGCATGCTCCGCCGAAGGCCAGTAGAACACCTGCGAGGAATGAGGAATCCCAGCGTAAGCCTCTTCCGCGGGCCCATGCGAACATGAAGAATCCGGTAAGCATGACGTGGAAGGCGACATCCATGTTCATGGCAGTGTCGACTGAAAAGGCGAGGTAAATAAGGTTAAAGGGGTAGAACATGGCGGATTGGAATCCGCCTACGAATGGCGTTCCAGAGTATATGTGGGGGTTCCACAGAGGGATGTTGCCGTTGGCGAGTTCGCGAAATCCGAAAGCGCGTATGCGGGTGAAGTATTGGGAGCCGTCGCTAAGGCGATAGGATATGACATTTCCATCGGCCTGAAATATCAGGTCGCCGAACATGGCGAGGCACAGACCCGTGAATGCGGCAAGCGCGACGAAGTAGCCTGTTCGAGTTGGGCTAGAGGATTCGTTCGCCGGCTCGGTGGTCATGCGGGCGGATTCCTCTGGATTGGGTTCCATGCGCTGTTGCGGATCGTTGGCATGGGCATCGACACGGGGCTATTTCCCGTTTTTCCAGGCATATTGGGAGCTGAGACTGTAGTTCCAGACTGCGCCGACGCCTGCACCAAAGAGTCCAGAGATAGCTACGGGCAGTCCGTAGTCGAAAAGGTATTTTGCGACGATGACGTTGATGGCGGCCCCGCTTGCGCAGCTGAGGTAGAAGATGAACAGCCCGCGAATGAGGGCGAAGCCGCGGTTGCGCCGATCTGAGTAGGTGAAAGTGTTGTTGAGGAAGTAGTTTATGGTCATTGCTGTGACGACGGCGGCGGATTGTGCGGTGATGAAGGCGACATCCCAGAGGTAGTAAGCGGAGAGGAGGATCGCTAGATGCACGACGGCACCCGTGAGGCCCATCATTACGAAGAAAATGAAGCGCACAGGAATGAATCTTCCGATTGTTTTTTCGCAGAGGAGAAGGAGGTATTCCCAGAGAACGACTGAATCGAGTTTACTTTCACCGTGTTCGCGTGCGCGCATGTTGTAGGGTACTTCTCCGAATTTCACTTCATTTTTTGACGACGCCATGATATCGAGGAGGATTTTGAAGCCTTTTCCGGAGAGGTGGTCGACGACTTCGTAGAAGAAGGAACGTTTGAGCATAAAGAAGCCGCTCATGGGGTCGGTTGTGGTGACGCGGAGGAGGTTTGTGCCTAGCCATGTAGCAAATTTGCTCATTTTGACTCTGATTCCGGGGAGACCGCCTGTGGAGCCGCCTTCGGTGAAGCGGCTGCCGACGACCAGGTCTAGATCGTCGGACTTGAGCTTTTGGAGCATGGTAGGAAGGATGGTTTCGTCGTGCTGCATGTCTGCGTCCATGACGGCGACGTATGGGGCGGAGGAGGAACATATTCCTTCGATACAGGCGGAGGACAGCCCTCTGCGACCGACGCGCCTTATGCAGCGCACGTCTGGTTTTTCGCGATTTATCGTGAACGCGTGTTCGGCGGTACCGTCGGGGCTGTTGTCGTCGACAAACACGACTTCCCATTCGATTCCATCGAGACATTTTTCGAGGAGGGCGATGAGTTCCTCGACGTTGTCATTTTCATTGAACGTTGGTACGACGATTGTGAGTTCTTTTGCCGGCATAATCTGGATTGTACTATCCTAGGGTTAGTGGTTTGGGGCGAATGCTTCGCCCAACAGTAAAAAACCGAACGCGGGTCTTAGGATGGGATTTTCAATTGTCTGCCAGAGGTCGGCGAGTTTCCAGTGAATTGCTGCTGAAAAGGGGGCGAGGCCCTGAAATGTAGTTACGCGGCATTTTTCAAATCCGATTTCTTTGAGTGCGCGGAGGAGTGTTTTCTTTTTGTACAGATTGATGTGCTGGTCCGCGTACGAAAGTTCGCTGAGACGGTTTACGGCGATTTCGAGCAATGGCCAGAGGCTGGCGTAGTTGGGTGTTGTGAGGACGATTTTCCCGCCGGGAGTGAGAACACGGCGCGCTTCGGTAAGTAGATCGGTGACTACGTTTTCTTCGAGATGCTCAATCAGTTCGATTATGGTGACAACATCGAAGCTGCCGTCCTCGAAGGGAAGCGGTCCAGGCGGTACGCATCGAAAGGTATGATTTTCGGTTTGGTACTGTTGCGATGCGTAGTCCACTTGTGCCTGTGCGATGTCCGTGCCCACGGATTGCTCATGCTCATTCAACGTCCCGATGAATGTTCCGGCACCGCAAGCAATGTCGAGATGACGTGCAAACGTGTCTGGCATTGCGCGGCGCACATGGCGGAATTTCAGATGATGCCACTTGCTTTGGGAACCCGATGCGCGGTGAAAAACCTCGTCATAGTATCCGGTACTAATGGAATCGTAGTCGTATTCGGTCGATTGCTCTGACACGCAGGATAGTCCTGATTGATTTGGGAGTTGGAATTAGGGGGCATTATCCCATTTATGCGGCTGAATCTCAAAAAGTGAGGAGAACCTGTAGTTGGCGTTTTGCAGGAGCGGTAGTTCCTCGCTGGAGCATTGAATTTTTTGAGTCGGTCGTGTTAGTTTCGTATTTCGTTGCCGCTTGTGAATTTTACGTACCGAAGCAGAGAGAGTTTTATGAATGATGCGGGATCCACACAGCCAGAATTGGATGTTGATGATGCCCGGGCCGTATATTCGCTGAAGCATTGGAAGTCTGCACTTTTTGCGGCAATTCTGTTTAGTTTGGTTGGCCTGACAACCGTGCTTCTTTCTGACGGGCCTTTGAGAGTTGGTAGGTTTGTCAGCTCTCCACCGTTTATTGTGGGATTGATTTTTTCTGCTCTTTTGGGTCTTGCAGCGGGATCTGCGCGGCACGAGCGATATGTTTTAATCGGTTTGTGGGCATCGATTCTGCTAATCAGTGCAGCGAACATTCTGTTTTCGTATTCACCGATATTTGTTTACGGGGACGGGAACATTTTGCTGATGTTTCTTCATCAGAATATTGTACCCGCGAAGTGGCTTGCGGGCTATCAACTGATCAACTTCGGGTTTCGGGGGATTTGGCTTTCGACGCTCTGGGAAGATTGGATGTTGCGTCATGTGGGCGGGGTGGACGTATATGTTTCTCTTGCTTCGACGCTGACGGTGTGCCTTGGGAGTATCGCGTTGCTGATCTGGAACGGGAAGCGTCTGGCGGTGCGGCTGACGATGCTTACGCCTTTTCTGTTTGTACTTGGCGTAGGGTATAAGGAGTACTATCCTTTTATTGTCGTTCCGTATATCTCGATTGTGTGTCTGGCACTGCTTCGCAAGCCGGAGGGGAGAGAATTTTGGATACTTACAATAGTCGCAGGGGTGCTCCCAGCTTTCTATATTGGTTTTATCCCGCTTGCTGGAATGCTGATGCTATATCTGGTTACCCTGAATCCCCGAAGAGCATTCGTAATTGTACCGACTGCTGCGTCATCGTTTTTCATTACTGTGTTCGCATTCTGGCGCGACGGGTTTGCATCGTTTTTGTCTGACTACCGGGGGAATTTTCTTCTGGACAACAGGATTCCTTTTCAACGGTATGAGCTTCAGGTTGCTGAAAGCAGGAGCATTTTTTTTAGGCCGGGTTACGTATTGAGCTGGGAGCATATCGCGGATCTCGGATACGTATTTTTTTATATGGGATTGGGTGTGGTACCGGCACTGGGTTTGTTTGCCTTTCTCCTGCTTCGGGGCGAATTGAAACGAAAACGTTCGAGCTGGATGCGGGATCCGCGGATTTATCTGGCTGCAGGGCTATGTCTGCAACAGACGCACTATTTTTTCTTTATGGTTCCCCACTTTGGTCCTCGACATGATATCGATGTCTATTTTTCGGTACCTCTGATCGCGATGCTGTTCGGGGGAATTCTATGGGAAGAGGCACTGAGTCCTCGCAGTGAAAAGTTGCGTCGAAGGTTTTCGATGATCGTTTATCCCGTCCTATTGGGTACGAGCGCTGCGCTGGTGACTATTCTTCTTATGAGTGGTCCACCCAATGTCTATCGGGGTATGGCACACAAGATAGAGATATTGCCCGAAGGCGGCGTAGTTCATCCTGATGAAATGCTCGAGGCGCTGGACGGTGCGAGTATTGTTTCGGATGAGAAGCCGGAGCTGTTTGTCTATTCGACGTTTTTCACGACTATTGCGGCCGAGATCGACTACGCCGGGACAGAAGCAGGAGATTTCCGGGTAACGCAACACTTCGCCGGCGCGAAGGAGACGATTTTGTGTGAGATAGAAGTCAACCATGAATTGGTTGCTTCATGGGGTGGGAGGCCTTATGCGGAACAGGAAGAGTCGGTTAGTTTTATGGTGACGCTGGTGCCGGGGATCAACAGAATTGCCTACTCGTCTGCTCCGGTCGGAGATGCCATGAATGACGTATCGATTTACATTGGTCTGTTGGAGTTCAGTCCCGGGTGATATTGCGGGATTGTTTCGGCGGGGTGTTCGGGTGAGACGAGAGAGGATCACTCAGCAACACTTTTGTTCATGTAGCCAATGCTTTCGAGTCGCTCGATGTCGGCCTGCGACATTTCGCTGTTGCCGAGCGTGTCTTCCGGAAGCGCGTACTGTTGGGCGTTTATCTTCCATTGGGTGAGCGTTTTGCTTAGCTGCTGAACAATGTCGGCGTGCTGACGGGCGACGTTTTTGCTGTCCAGTGGATCGTTCAGGTGATTGTACAGCTCGAATTCGGGAATTCCATCACGGGGTACGAGGTTGTGGATCAGTTTCCATTCACCAACGATGACGGCATCTGATGAACCTTCGCCATGGGGGAAGCCGTTGGGCTTGGTTAGCGGCTTTTCGGAGAAAGCAGGTCTGTTCGTCGATTGGACGGGTTGATCGTCGGTAAAGAGGGGTGTCAAATCGTCTCCCTGGACGGCTTCGGGAATTTCTAGTCCGCTCAGAGAGAGCAGGGTTGGCATGAGGTCAATAGTCTCGACTGTTGTAGTGATTTTCATTCCCTTCGGAAGTCCTTCGTACTGCCAGAGAATGAAGGGGACGTTCATGAGTTCGCCATAGGTACTCTGGCCGTGGAATGTACGTCCGTGTTCGAGAAATTCTTCCCCGTGGTCGCTGACGAAGGCTATCAGGGTACTTTCTTTCAATCCGAGATCCTCGAA
>DTSJ01000108.1:2997-4559 GCA_012965445.1 Candidatus Hydrogenedentota bacterium | reverse complement strand
AGGAAGAAGAAGATCCGGACGGGTCGAATATGTGGGCGTTTACTCCGGAGCGTACTACGACGGGGAATGCTATTTTGATGGGGAATCCGCATCAGGGCTGGACGGATGTTGCGACGTATTATGAGGCGCATTTAACGATTCCGGGAAAGCTGAATTTTTATGGGTCGACGTTTATTGGGCGTCCGGTTTTGACTACTGGATTTAACGAGCATCTGGGGTGGACGCATACGGTGAATTATCCGGATATTGAGGAGCTGTATGCTTTAGATCGTGATCCGAATGATTCGAATCGGTACTTGCTGGACGGCGGTTCGCATCCGATTACGACTGAGACGGTGACGGTGGCTTATACGGATGCGCACGGGGTTGCTGCTTTCGAAAACCGGACTTATCAGTACACAGAATGGGGACCGGTAATTCATTTGGCTGATGACATGGTGTATGTGCATCGTCCAGCGGCATACTTTGAGTATCGATATTATCAGCACTGGTTCCGGTTGGGTCAGGCGCAGAATTTTGAGGACTGGAAGGCTGAACTAGACACGCTGATCATGCCTATGTTTAACACGGGGTATGCTGACGACAAGGGCAATATTTACTATCGTTGGAATGGCTCTGTGCCGCAGCTTCCGGAGGGTTCTCATCAGGACGACGCTGTGCATGTGACTGAGTCGAGCCAGATGTGGACGGATTTTGTGGCGGCGGATGATTTGCCTCAGCTCAAAAATCCGAAGGGCGGGTATATCATGAATTCGAACAGCGCGCCTTATCACACGAATTTGTATGAGGTGATGAATCGTGAGGCGTTTCCTGACTATTTTCCGGAACCGCGGTTCAGTTTGCGGTCACAGCATTCTATGCACATAATTCATAATGACCGGAAGTTCAGCCTGGAGGATGTTGTTAAGGAGAAGTTCAGTCAGCGGTCGCTTCTTGCGGAACGGGTTAAGGATGATTTGCTGGATGCGCTGGCGGGGGCGACGTTGAGCGATTTGGAGTCGCAGGCACTGAACCTTGTGGAATCCTGGGATGACAAGACGACACGGGCGAGTAAGGGGAGTGTGATTTTTCAGGAATGGTTTTCGAGGTATCGCAGGGGGAAATCTGCAGGCGATATTTATGCGATTGAGTGGGACGCGAATGATCCGATTGAGACGCCGGATGGTTTGAAGGATTCAAACCGGGCGGTGGAGGCGTTCCGTGAGGCGGTGTCGGATGTCGTGAAGAAGTGGGGGAGTATTGATGTGAGCTGGGGGGATGTTCACCGGATTCGTTTTGGTGATCTGGACCTGCCGATTGGCGGCGCGGGAGGCGATATGGGCTCGTTTCGTGTGCTTGGATATCGCGAGGACCCGGATGGGAAACGACGTGCGCGGACGGGTGACAGCTGGGTATTTGCAGTGGACTTCGGGGAGATACCGGAGGCCTATTCGATAGTGGCCTATAGCCAGAGCGGGCATGAGGATTCGCCTCACTATGCGGATCAGGCGTCTGTTTTTGCGGACAATCGAATGAAGAAGGTTGCTTTTACAGAGGCAGATATCGCGAAGTCTTTGATCACG
>DTSJ01000108.1:0-2987 GCA_012965445.1 Candidatus Hydrogenedentota bacterium | reverse complement strand
GTGGCAGATATCGCTGAGACACTTATTAAGAAGTACCATCCTGGCGAGGAATGATTAGCAGCGTGGCGGCATTTTTTCTGATGTCGAGCATTCCGGCTATTTGTTTTTGATCCTGTATAGCTTGGAGATGGTGCGGATTATGAGGCTGTCTTCGGTGATGGCGGGGGAGGACATGCACATTTCATCGAGGCTGTTTTGGTGGAGGAGGTTGAACTCTGATCCGGCTTCGACTACGTATGTTTCGCCTTGTTCGCTGAGGCAGAATATTTTGCCGTTGTATGCCCAGGGGGACACCGTGAAGGTGGTGCGGCCCGAGGGAGCGATTTTCTTCTGGGTGAAAACGAGTTCTCCCGTTGCCGGGTTGTAGCACTCGAATGTACCCCGGTCCAGAATGCTGTAGTAGAGGTCTTGATAGATGAGGGGGGATGTGTTGTAGTTGCCTGCGAGCGGCTGATACCAGGCTACAAATTCGCTGCTGGTCTCATCGTCTCCGAGTGTGATGTCTCCGCTTGCTCCCGCTTTGATGGCGTATACGGGGCGATGCTTGTCCATGAAGTAGCCTGAATTAACGAAGACCAGGTTGTCGTTTGATAGCGGCGTCGCGATGCAGGCCCATGACATACGACCGTCCATTTCCCAGAGGAGTTTTCCGGCCTCGTCATAGGATCGGATGCGATTCTTGCCGTTGGTGACGATTTCGGTACGGATATCATTTTCCCAAACGTAGGGAGTCGCCCAACTGCTGACTTCGTCGCGTTCGGTGCGCCAGACGATATCGCCTGTCTTGCCGTCGAAAGCTGCGATCCATGAATTTTCCATGTTGTCGTAGGTCATGATGACATTTCCATCGTGGATTATGGGTGAACCTGCGGGTCCCCAATCGCTCATGGTCTTTTGCGGATCAATTTCGTGTCGCCATACTTCGTTTCCGTCCATGTCGAAGGCAAAGAGGCCAATGTCTCCGAAGAGAAAGTAGACGCGCTCGCCGTCTGTGGCGGGGGTTTCTGATGCATAGGTATTCTTGGGGGTGGCGGCTTGTCGTGGGTTTTGCTTCGTGGACGCGCTTTTCCCAGAGTATCTTTCCGGTTTCGAGGTCGAAGCAGTAGACTATCCAGGCGTGGACCTGATCGACGGGGACGGCTCTACCGCGGGGGTTGTACAATCCTGATTTCGGGCGTTCCCACTCGCCGGCTGCGTCGACGGTTGTGAGGAACACTTTGTTTCCCCATACGATTGGACTGGACCAGCCGAGTCCGGGTATATCGATGACCCACTCGACGTTTTCGGTGGTGCTCCAGTGTTCGGGCAGGTTGGAGTTGTCAGGAACTGCGGGGTTCATGTCTGCCCCTCGAAACTGGGGCCAGTTGTCGGCATGTGCGGAGAGAATTGGTGTTGTGAGGGCGAGGAGTAAGGCTGCAAGACAACGGTAAGTGGAAATCATTCTGGGCTGGCCTCCATGGACTGGAACGATTGTGGTTTGGATGGAGGATAGCAGGTGCGCGGAAAATTCACAAGACAGTTTGGAGGGAATAGCGGGGCGACAATTATTCGCTGAGTTCGTGGTCAGCGGGGTCGGTATTGAGGCGGACGAGTGTCCAGACGCCGATGCCTGTAAGGAGGGCCATGAAGGTGACGACCTGGAACCACCAGACTTCGAGGTATTGGAGGAAGCTGACTGAGAAGCTGAAGAATGCGGGGACTGTTTCGCTTAGTGCTGTGGCGATACCGCCAAGAACCATGTAGAGAGTGGCTGTGCCGAAGATGAGGGTGTAGATAGTTACTCCGATATACATGAGTGCACGGTATTGGGAGAGTTCTTTCTGGATCACGGCGGAGATTTTCAGGTTGTTTTCGACGACACGGTGAAAACCGAAGGGTACTGAATCCATGCGCTCTTCTTTGAGGGCAGCATCGATGAAGTCGTCTATGTTGTCGAATTCTTTGTGATTCATGATTGGACTCCGAGTTCTTCCTGGACGATGACGCGGAGTTCTTTTCTTGCGCGAAACATCCAAGTTTTTAGAGTTCCGATGGGGATTTCCATGACTTTTGCGATTTCTTCGTAGGGCATTTCGTCGAGATAGTATAGGGTGACTATTGCAGCGTATTTTTCCGGGAGCCTGGTGACGCATCTGCGTACGAGATCTGCTTCGTCATTGTCTTGTGCTTTGGTTGATACATAGGAGCTTTCGTGTACGGGTTTCAGCTCGACTTCACCGCGTTTTTTACGTTTTCCGATTTCTGTGAGGCATACACTTCCGGTGACTTTGTACATCCAAGTGGAGAAAGAGCAGTCGCCACGGAAACCTTTAAGGAGGCGGAATCCTTTGAGGAATGCTTCCTGGGCCATATCTTCGGCGCGGTTTGAATCTCGCATATATCGCAGAGAGAGGTTGTATACGCGGTGCTGATGGCGACCAACGAGTTCTGAGAACGCTTCTGCGTTGCCTTTTCGGGCGATTTTGACCAGTTCGTTATCTGTGAGCTCGTTGTACTCAGGTTTCATGTACCGGGGCCATTGTTTCAGGGTTGTCGCTATCATAACTGAACCTTGTGTCCCCCGATAGTGACATTCGGGCGAAGCAAGTTCAACTTCGATACGAATGTGTTCACTGAAAGTGATTCGGGTGTGTGTTTACGGGGCGTTGTGTATGTATCTGTTTCGCTCATGTTAGTTCGACCGGGGGTATTTGTGTCTGGTTTCATCGGTTTCACAGTTTTCTCGATAGAAACTATGGGAAGTGAGGTGGTATTATGGTGTTTCTTCTGGAAATCCACCCTATATAGTCCGTGTTCGAGCGATGACGCTTGGTGCGAATAACTTGACCGGATTGCAGGGCTTTCCTACAAACCTATGTCTTAGGTCCGGTTCAAGTTATATAGGCGCTCGTAGCTCAGTGGATAGAGCACTTGCCTCCGGAGCAAGGGGTCGGAGGTTCGAATCCTCTCGAGCGCGCCATATTTAAGTTACGCTGAATCAGGCACTT
>DTSJ01000107.1 GCA_012965445.1 Candidatus Hydrogenedentota bacterium | reverse complement strand
AAATTCAAAGAGATTCTGGAGGCAAAAAAACGCCGTGAAGAAGGAGCGGCATAATGGAAGAGCAAAGAAACCTGATCGTTCTCATGTGTGTCGTCATCTACATGATTCTATGCATCGCCGTAGGCATCTGGGCAATGCGCCGCACCAAATCTACAAAAGACTTTTTCATGGCTGGACGCGATCTCGGCGTCATGGTCACCGCACTCGCCGTTTTTTCAAGCACCCTGAGCGGGTTCGGCTTTGTCGGCGGCCCGGGGCTCATCTACCGCATGGGTACAAGTTCCATGTGGATGATCATCTGCTCGACAATTGGATTCAGCATGTCCTTCTTCGTGCTAAGCAAGCGCCTGCGCCTCTTTGCCGAACTAAGAAATTCGATCTCCCTGCCGGATGCCGTCGCAGCGCGGTACAACAGTGAAACCGCCAGGTTCCTGACAGGGCTCGTCATTTTTCTAGGAGTCATCACCTACCTTGGTGCCCAAATCATGGCAATGACCGTCGTACTGCAGGACATCTTCCGCAATGTCGAATGGATCGGCGAAACTTCCCAGATTACCTGCATGGCCATTTCCGTCGCGGTACTCGTCTTCTATTGTGTCACCGGCGGAATACTCGCGTCCGTATACACCGACCTGGTTCAAGGCTCCATAATGGTTATCGCGGCGATACTCGTTTTCTTCTCTGCATTGGCAGCAGTCGACGGCGGCATAGCAGGAGTCGTCACCACAGTAATGGCAGACGACCCGGAAAGTATTAGCCCGTGGGGAACGTTCGGCATCATGGGCTGCCTCTCATGGTTCCTCATTTTCGGAATCGGCGGTATGGGTCAGCCCCACATCATCACGAAAATGATGATGACCAAGAACATAGGCGACGCAAAGCATATTCTTCCCATAAGCGTCATCGGCTATTCAATCTCCGCCCTGCTGTGGATTAGTATCGGATTCGTCATGCGCGCCCTCGTCATTCAAACGGGCCACCCCGAATTGGGCGGGCCGGACGATGCTGCTTCCCAATTTCTCCAAACCTACGCAAACCCCCTGCTCTCAGGAATAGTATTCGCAGGGCTCTTCGCAGCAATCATGTCCACCGCAGACGGCTTCCTGAATATCGGTGCTTCTGCGGTCGTGCACGACATGCCCAAAGCGATAATGGGCCGACCATTGGCCAACGAGTTGCTCATGGCACGGATTGCCACCCTCGTCATTGCAGTCATCGCATCCGTTTTTGCGCTCAACGCACCACAGCAGCTCGTAGCCCTTCTCGGAACATTCGGCTGGAGCGTTTTCGCCGCAGCAATTGTTCCCGTCGTAGCAATCGGATTCAACTGGAAACGGGCGACTGCGCTCGCCGCGAACGTCGCGATGGTATCCAGCATGTTTACCATTTTCGTCGTCGAGTTTATCTATATCAAAGCCCTGGGCAACGGTGTCCCCTATGGATTGAATACCGGAGCAATCGCAATCATCGTTTCGATGACGCTGTTCTTCGCGATTTCACTCGCCTCCCCGAAACCAGATATAGACCCCGATATTGAGGCAGTGATGGATCTTTAGACTGCGTACGTCTTACTGAAATTCCTGCCACTCAGGTTCGTTCTCAAATATCCAGCGGTAGTAGTCCTGATTCTGCAGCGCAGACGCGGCCTCTTCGTCAACAATGACCGTGCAACGGGTGTGCAGCTGTAACGCACTGGCTGAAATCATCGACGTGACCGGGCCTTCGACCGCAGAGGCGATAATCTCAGCCTTGGCCGCTCCGGTGGCGAGAAGAATACAACGTCTGCTATCCAGTATCGTGCCCACACCCATCGTGATAGCCCGTTTCGGAACCCGGTCAATGTCGTTCCCGAACATCGAAGCGTTCTGTTCGCGGGTCTCCGGCGCCAGAGCTTTTGCACGCGTACGCGAGCGAAGCGCTGACAAAGGCTCGTTGAACCCAATATGTCCGGTACTCCCGATTCCCAGGAGTTGAATGTCAATTCCGCCCCGCTCTTCAATAAGCCGTTCGTAGCGCTCACATTCCGCATCGATGTCCTCGGCAACTCCATTGGGCAAAAACGTGTTCGCGAGATCAATTTCAATTTTGCTGAACAATCGCTCATTCATATAGTGGCGATACGAACTAGGATCCTTTCCGGACATCCCAATATACTCGTCCAGGTTAAACGAAGAACATCCAGAAAAATCGAGTCCCTCGTTCGCGTGTTTAGCCGCCAGCTTACTGTAGACCATCTCCATCGTATGCCCCGTTGCAAACCCGAGAGTAGCATTGGGCTTCTGGCGAACAACCTGTTCGATAAGCGCGACGAGTAACGATGCCGCAGCATCTGCATTGGGTCGGATAATAACTTCCATGATACTCCTTTATTGAATCCTGGTAGGTTCCAGAAGATCTACCGGGGATCTCTCAATCCCCGCACGATTGCGTCGCATATCAATTGCCGCTTGTGACGCGCCTCGCGACTCCGCCTGCCGTAGCATCTCACGCGCATATTCCTGTTTATTTACATCGATCGCCATATCCGCAAGCCCGAGCCAGGGCTCGAAACGATTCGGATTTTCTCGCGCCATTTGACGATACAAACCGTCTGCCTGAACTAGATCGTTTTGACCCAACGCGATGTCAGCAAGAGTCAGCAGCGCCTCAGCGCGACTCAGGGAACCGTCAAACTGCGGACGCTGCATCAATGCCTGCAATGCAACGGGCCACTGCTTCTCCGACGCAGATTGCTCCGCCAACGCCTGCCACGGGCTTTCAATTCCAGCAGGAGGTGCCCAATGCCCAACGAATACTTCCCATTCACCAATGGCAAAGCTCGTCCGCGCCAGTGAAAACCAGTCTTCCGCATGCTCGTTTCCGGTCAATCGTATCAGTTCTTCATTCAGGTATCTCGCATTGATAATCCGACCCTCAGTAACATCTTGTTCCACTCTCATTCGAATAACCTCAGGCAATGCCGCCTGTTTCGCCATCGCCTCATCAAAAGCCTTCTGTTGCGCCGCCATCGAATTCAGACGAGGACTCAGTTGTCCAAGCAGCGCGGCGGCTTCGGCTTGAACTGCACGATCCTCCAACCGTTTCAACTGCGTTCCAGCTGACGAATACGATCCAAGTTGATACAAATTCGTCGCCCAATCCAGACGATCTGAATCGGTGATCGCTTCAAGCAATTCAAGAGTCTCGAAATAAGTCACAGCAGCACGGAGATCCTCCGGATTGCCGCCTGTTGAAAAACGCTCACCATGCCATTTTGCGGACGCGCGTATCGCGCCCAAATCATCCGGATCAGAAGCCACGACCCGTCCCATAGTTTCAATAGCCTCGTCAATCTTACCCAGCGAATGTTGAACCCGCGCATAAGACGAGCCAAACAAAGCAATATCCCCTCCAGACTTCTCAGCAACTCGATAGAAACCCTCTGCCGTTTTCCAGCTTTGTTTCGCCCGATCGATCCGCGCAGCGTCCGCATCCTCGCCGGGCTGAGATCTAGCAAGTCGATCTCCTTCAGCCTGATAAGCCTGTCCCGACCGAAAGTTCGGCTCGAAACAGTCCGGACAATCCTCACTCGCGCGACTCCAAAAATAAATCTCATCTTTCCAGTCCATGTTCCGGGCATGGCTGATACCCAAACATACGAATACAGAGAGCGCAGCACCAATTCCGCTCACATTCCGCCACACGCCCTTGGGAATCGCATCGACAATCATCGAAACCGCCAAGGCGAACCCGATACCTGCAGGATAGATATGCGTATTCTCAAACCCCGCCGAAGCAAGGCCCAACCCGGTGCCAACGACAATACAAGCAGGCCAAAGCACCAAAAGAGCCATACGAGGGAATTTGAAGACCGCAACTATGCCAACGACAAGCAGCACCGCAAGAAACAATGGGAATCCCGCCGCCCCGCTCTCCGGCATATAAACCCAGGGTTCAGCCCCGGGCAGCAACCACGCTAGTGCGTAATCTTCCAGATGACTCGCGTCACGAAACAGAGCATCCCCGGCAATAGTAGAATCGCTCAACATAGTCGCCTGAAACAACAGCAGCGCGGCGACAGGAAAGTAGACTCCCACGCACAAAGCATGTTTTCTCAGACCGGACCAATCCTTCACCGCCAGCGTAATCAGCAATACCAGCAAGGGAACCACCAACGTCCAGGCCCCGCACACCCACGCGAGTCCAAAGAAGATCAGCGACAGCGCAACACGCATCCAGCCGACCCGTTCCCCCCGAATCGCACTCAGATACAAGACAAGGCTCAGAAGCATAAAAAATGTACCCAGCAGCAGATCCCTGTCCGTCAGCGTATTGACGGCGTAGGTCGACAGCGGATGCACGGCGAACACTAGCCCGGCTGCCATCGGGATGGCCTCTGTATTGCCGCCTCTTACCAGCGACCTGCATAGCAGAAAAACGAGCAAAGCATTCATAAGATGGATGAAAATCTGCGTGATTTGGAACGGAAACGCGCTGCTGTCGCCCATAAACCAATTGACCGAGTACGTAAACGCCGATATAGGGCCGATTTCGCCGTCCCACACCCTCGATATAGTCGCTGCATGATGCAGGGCT